>JAYWAN010000223.1:0-20883 GCA_043782405.1 Chitinophagaceae bacterium | reverse complement strand
AGCACCAATGGCTGGATAGGTTTAGGAAGTACCAATTCTGTTACAACAGGGTTTAACCAGGTGCTTCCTGCCGCATCTGCACCTAATGCTGTAATACATGCTATCACCGCCGATCTGAATTTTAAACCCGCTACCACATCATTCATAGAATATTTTGAAAGTGGCTCATACCCCAACCGGATATTCGTGGTCAATTATGGCAGTATAAAATTCTTTTCGGGTGGAGGCACAGCCGATGTGCAGGTGATTTTATACGAAACAACCAATGTTATTGAAATCCATACTTCCGGTTGCACCAATACAACATTAGGCAAGGCTCAAGGGATTGAGAACGCTACAGGTACGATAGCCAGTGTGGTAACGGGAAGAAATAATGTGGCAAACTGGGCGCCTACCGGTTTTGCCAACTCTTATAGGTTTACACCCGATAATATAACTTATACCTGGTCGCCTGCAACCGGATTAAGTAGCACCACGGGATACACTGTTACAGCAACACCAACAACAACGACAACCTATACTGTTAACGCTGTAAATACAGGGAACGCTGCAACCGGAAGTCAGACAGTTACCGTTAGTATAAATGCCGCTTCCAATGTACTGGCAGCTACTGCCGGAGGTGTACAGGTATGCCAGAATAAAAGTGTTTCGGGCAGTACTTATTACCGCGATGGTAATTGTAATCTTATTGCAACAATTGTACCCGCCGGAGCAAGCCCTGTGAGTAATTCTATCAATACCTGTATCAAACTCGATACCGGGGCCAAGAAGAGAGGCACTACCGATCTGTATGCTGCAAGGCAATATGATATCGAGCCACTGATCAGCCCATCCACTTCTACAGCCAATATCACTTTATATTACCTGCAGAGCGAATTCAATAATTTTAATACAAAAGCCGCAGACAGCGGGCATAAACTTTTACCAACCAGTTCCGGTGATGCAACTGGCATCAGTAACCTTGTGATAAGGCAATTTCACGGCACCGGAACCAACCCCCTTAATTATACGGGAGGATCTTATGATTTTGCTGCGGGAACAAGCGGGTTTAGTGTGGTTTGGAATACCACTAACAGCTGGTGGGAAGTAACGGTACCGGTTACAGGCTTTTCTGGTTTTTACCTGACCACTAAAAAAGCAGGAACACTGGCCATTAGTCTCAATTATTTTAAAGGTGTGCAGATCAATAAGAAGAATCAGTTAAACTGGAAAGTGAACTGTACCTCTGCCCAGGCTAAGTTTGAACTGGAAAGAAGTAATGATGCGCAGCATTATGCAAGTATTACTGCCATCACAGCCGATCAGCTCAGGTGCGATCAGCCGTTTACTTATACCGATGACACCCCGCTTCCCGGCACTAACTATTACCGCCTGAAAATGATTGACGTTGATGGTAAAATCGCCTACAGTAATATTGTTTTACTTTCATTAAAGACACAGCCTTTTGAATTGCTAGGCCTTAATCCGAATATTATTTCCAAAGAGAATGCAGTGCTTAAAGTTAATGCAGTAGAAAAAACTGAAATGATACTGGCGATTACAGATTTTTCCGGAAGAAGGATCAGTACGCAAACCGTGCTGCTAACACCGGGGTATAACCAGTTCACCATTAATACCGCCATTCTTGTAACGGGTGCATACCAGCTTACCGGTTATGCTGCAGGTCAAAAGCCGCAAACATTGCGGTTCATTAAACAATAACCCCCATATATTAAAAATAAAAAGCAGCTCAAGGGCTGCTTTTTTTATCTGGCGTATTTAAACTGATGCAAACGCTTAAGAAAGGAAATTGTATTTTTACAACTTAAATGACCAGCGCATGAGTTCAATGAATGAAAACAAACCTGTAATCGGTGTAAGTATCGGCGACATAAACGGCATTGGTATCGAATTGATCATTAAAGTATTTTCCGATAGCCGGATATTGGATATTTGTACCCCGGTTATTTTCGGCAATAATAAAGTGATCAATTTTTACCGGAAAAGCTTTCCCGAAGTAAACATGAATTTCACCAGCATTAAGGAAACCGGTCGAGTAAATCATAAACAATTGAACCTTTTCAATTGCTGGGAAGAAGAAGTGAGCATTATGCCGGGTATAATGAATGAGGTCGGAGGCAAGTATGCTGTTAAAAGTTTAACCGCCGCTGCACAGGCATTAAAAGAAGGAAAGATTGACGGGTTGGTGACGGCGCCCATCCATAAAAAGAATATCCAGTCACCCGAATTTAATTTTACCGGCCATACCCCTTACCTGAAAAATTTATTTGGTGTCCCAGATGTTGTCATGTTCATGATTGCAGAAAATATGAGGGTTGCCCTGCTTACCGAACATGTACCTGTAAAAGATATTACACCACATATTACCCGGGAAAATATCATCAGTAAATTACAGCTCATCAATAATTCATTGAAAAGAGATTTTTGTATCACTAAACCAAGGATTGCAGTGCTGGCTTTAAATCCTCATGCCGGAGATGAGGGGTTGATCGGTAAAGAAGAGGAAGAGATCATTAAGCCGGCAGTTAAAGAAGCAAAGCAACGGGATATTTTTTGTTTCGGGCCCTATTCAGCCGATGCATTTTTTGCAAGGGGCCAACATGAAAAATTTGATGGGGTGCTGGCCATGTATCACGACCAGGGATTAATACCTTTTAAATCGATGGCCATCGGTGAAGGTGTAAATTTTACCGCCGGTATCAGGGGAGTACGCACTTCACCCGATCATGGTGTTGCATTTGATATTGCCGGCAAAGGCAAGGCCGATGAATCCTCTTTTCGTGAAGCGGTTTATAAATGCATTGACATCATCAACTCCAGGAAGGAATATGACGGGCAAACCAGTAATCCATTAAAGAAAATGAGTACAAGGATAGTTGCCAATGCGGTAGATGAAAAAATTTCTGAAATACCTGAATGAGCGGGTAAACTACCCGTATAGATTTACGTTAGTCCACTTCAAAGGTTATCTTCACATTAACATTGCGATGGTTGTATATTTTTATCAGGGCGCAACTGATCAATTAATGACGATATTAAATCTTATTGAAAAACCGCATCAGGAACACCCTGGTTGATACGGTAAGAATTGATGCTTACTTCAACCCTTCCTTTTTTATTCTTCGTTTTGTCGGTCGGCTTTTTTTCAGCGCCGTCATCAAAATCAAAAGTTACACCCTTGGGTAATTTATAATCTTTGGTATTAAATGAAAAGATGAGTTTATCGGGCAAGCCCAATGCTGCGTATTTGCCATAACTCATATCAAGTTCATAACTACCGTTATCCCTGGTGGTGGTCTTTGCTTTAAGTATCACAAGGCTGGTTTCATCGATATATAATGTGGATAATACCACATCTGCATTATCATCTTCAGGTAACAACTTCACAACTTTCACAACTGTATTTCCAATCTTATCTGCACCTGCATCCAATACCGTATACCTGCCGCTGTTTAAAATATTACTCATGTTTATATTGACGGCGCCCTTGGGTATAAAGGAAAATCCTTTCTCGTTTTTTATCTTAAGTTTACCGGGCTTTTGATAATAAATCTTTATGTTGGCGATGGGAACTTTTAAAAACGCAACATTGGTCTTCATTTTCCCGGCCGCTTCATAATCATTCACCTTATCCAGTTTAGCTTTTACACTTTGCACCAATGTTGTTACATCCTGGCCTTTTGTACAAAAAGACACAGCGGAGAAAATACAGAACAGCAGGTAATATTTTTTTATTACGGTCATTTTATGAAAGGATATCTTTTTTGCGAAATATATAAACAGATGCTGACACCAGTACAATGATATAGGCCAGCAGGGCGCCAATACTTTTTAAAATTGCAGGAAAATTTTCGATCGATCCCCTGATGGTCTGGTTGTCTGCATCAGCACCGATATAAAAAAAGCCTTTCCATCCAAGCATATAAGTGGTGAACAGGTAGGGTTTGATGTATTGCTGGTAAACAGGTATTTCCATTTCACTTACCAATGTGCAAACGATTATTATACCAACAGTAGATACGATAGGGCCAATAGAGTTTTCGGATAAGGTAGACAGCAACAGTGATATGGCCGCCACTACCATCATGGCAATGAATGCAAAACCAAATGCGCTGAAATACCTCCATAGTACATCAGCAGATTCGATCTGCAGGTAATATTTTTCTTTTGCAACAACAAGGTCGTTTGCGCCAAATACGGCCAGGCTTACTACGAGGGAAATAACCGCAATCCAAAGTAACAAAGCAAAAACATAAGCTGCTGTTGCAAAATATTTTGCCAGGATGATCTGCGTACGGTTCACAGGTTTTGCTGCCAGTAACCTTAATGTACCCATACTGGCTTCGCCGGAAACAATATCGCCTGCAACAAGGGCTACCAATATCGGTACGTGCACCAGTAAAAGATTCAATACAAAATAACAGACCCAGTATCCATTGATGAGTTTGCTGTATTCTATATCCATCGATTCGTCGAGTGAGCCCATCATGAATTTCATAAAATCCTTCCCGTTCACCAGCAGGCCCAACTGGATCAAAAAAATAAATGCTGCAATGATCACAAACGCAAGATAGGTTCTTGGCTTCCTGAAGATCTTAAACAACTCAATTTGCAATAGTGTCCACATGTTGATGTTGAGTTGTAAGTGAAAGGAAATAATCTTCTAAAGAATGGCGCGGATGTATGGACAAAACGGGGATGCCCAAATTAACCAGGTCATTGGTGAGTGACGGGATATCGGTTTTATTCATTTGTAAACGAAGTAAGCCTTCGCTCGCTAAAAGAGTTGCAGCCCATCTGGTTGCCGATAATTTATTTTTTGCAGCAACATTGTCCAGTGTTTCTATCTGCACGATCGTTTTGGAAGGATCGAGCAATTCTGCTGCTGTTCCTTCAACAATTTTTTTGCCTTTATCAATGATGATGATCCGGTTGGCCATTAACTCTATTTCACTCAATAAGTGAGAAGATACCAGCACGGTCTTTCCCAGGTCTTTACTCAGGTGGATAATCAAATTGCGCATATCTGCGATGCCCTGCGGATCAAGCCCGTTGGTAGGCTCATCCAGTATGATGAGGCGGGGGTTGTGCACTAATGCAACGGCAATGCCTAATCGCTGTTTCATTCCCTGGCTGAATGTTTTCACCTTGCTTTCAGCTCTTTCCGCAAGTCCAACCATTTCCAGTTGCTTCATCAATACAACCCGGCTGGGTCTTATCCCACTCAGCCTGGCAAAGATGGCCAGGTTATCAAAGGCAGAAAGGTATTTGTACAGGTCTGGTTTTTCAATAACTGCTCCCACCTGTTCAAGGATCTCTTTACGGTTGGTGTAAAGATCTTTACCAAACATGCTGATACTGCCATCACTCGGTTTTACCAAAGTAAGCAACATGCGTATGGTAGTGGATTTACCCGCTCCATTCTGCCCCAGGAAACCATACACATCTCCCTCTTCAACAGTAAAGGAAAGGTCGTCAACAGCAGTAATGTCTTTAAATTGTTTGCAGAGGTGATTAACCCTGATAATTGATGACATGCGGAAAAATATGGATAAAGGTAAAACGGATAAGTCAACAAATGGTTTAAAAAAATAGAATAATAGTCAAGAGAATAAACAAAAGATCACTGCCCACTGGGGTTCATATAGCTTTGCAGTGCTTTTACATAGGATTCAAAAGATTCGATCCCCTTCTTGGTGACCTTACAGATGGTTAAGGGGTAATTATCCCTGAACTGTTTAGTAACATCAATATAACCGGCATCTTTCAGCTTGTTGATCTGTACGCTGAGGTTACCGGCGGTGGAGTTTGTCTTTTCCTTTAAAAAAGTAAACTCTGCTTCCTTAACGCTGATGAGCAGACTCATAACGGCCAGCCTTAGTTGCGAATGCAATATGGGATCCAGTTCCTTAAACATTGCAGCTTTCTTGCTTTTTATATTTGTTCCATAGAATAATGCCCGGAATCAGCCATGCAAATAAGCCGCAGGCAGCCATAAACAGCATATCAATCGATAGCGGGGTAAACATGGACCCGATGCTTAAGCCCCAGCAAATTACGCCACCAAGGATCATCGGCTTAAATTTAAAAATACCTCCGGTGATAAAAGTGGGGATGCCATACAGCATCATGTACAGACTTGTGATTGAATCGTCGTGAACACGGCTGCTGTAATAGGAAAGGATAAATATACAGATGCCAAAAGTGGCCCATAGGTACTGCATGGTTATTTCATCATGGCCAACAAAATTCTTCTGCCTTTTTTCCTTTATAGAAAAAAATATTTGCGGTACAAGAGCAGCCAGTAACAGCAGCCATACGTCAAAGCCAAGGTCAAATTTATACTGTATCTGTGCCCATGTAAGTAAACTGCATACTACGATGAGCACACCCCATACGATCGATGCGACACCCTTGGTGACATAGCTTTTTTTTGCCTTTCCGATCATTTCATTGATCAGCCTTAAGCTTTCCTGTTCCGACAATTGTTTTTCATCTTTTTCCATATCATCAATTAATAAGTGAAGAATTATTTTTCCTGCGCAGCATATATGCAGGTATGATATAACTGAAAAGGATAGCAGCCGCACCAAACAGCATTTGGTAATCATAATTGAAGAAAACAGCTGCCATTGCAAACGTCCAGGCAATCAGCCCGCCCACCACCAACGGAATAAACTGAAGGATCTTGCCGGATACAAAAGTACCCAGGCCGTATAAAAGCATAAAGAAAGGGAAAATATTTTCGCCCCATCCCATCCGGCTCAGTATCATACTCAATACAAAAAAACTGATCCCCATCCCCATCCATAAATACTTCATGCTCTCATCCAGGTAGGTGGTTACTTTACGGTTCTTCTCTTCCTTTATGCCAAATATGATACTGATGATTATCCCTGGAATGATCAGCAGCCAGACCAGGTAGTGCTTATCATACGCAAAAACATTTTTTAAAACGAATTGTCCGATAAAGGCAATAAATGTGATCCAACCCCAAAGCAAAAAATATTTGCTGTCATCGCCCATATTTCTGCGGGTCTTGTCAATCATGGATTGAATTAACTGCAGGCTTTCCTGGGGAGAAAAATTTTCCTGTTGCATAATATTCATTTAAAGTTGGTGAATGGTCAATGGTGAACAGAGGACAGCTTGTTGACCATTGACCATTGATTATTATTTAAGACATTCTTTCATCAGTTGCTCCACCCTTGTCTTACCCCATACAGGAGAAAGTTCATTAGCAGGTTTAAATGCAGCATATTTATCCAGCGACGTTTGCAACACCGGTTTTGCTGTAGCACATCCGCCGCCAAACTGTTCGGGTGTATATTTCAACCCCTGGCCTTTCAGCAGGTATGGCCTGGGGTTAGTAGGATCCTGTTCCATTGCTTTATCAATATTTTCGCCACTTTCCTGGCCGTATTGCATATAGCGTTGCATGGGGTTCACCATCATATGGCTGCTGGCGATCATGCTTTTTATACAAGATATCTCTGAATTATTTGGTGACAGGGAATCTGCCTTGGCAATGAGGTTGGTAGCTTTATCAGCAATACCATCAACCTTGTCCTTATCCTGTTCCATAAAAGCATTGTTTACCTGGCAATAGGCAGCATAGTAATACGCCAGCCATTGATTTTTTTCTGCTGTTGCAATGCGTTCAAAATTGTTGGCCAGGCTCAGCAGGTATGCCGGGTTACGGAAACCGCTGTCAATAGCAGCAATATTTTTTTGCATAGCTGCAACATATTTATCGCTTTGCGAAAATGAGGCAAGTGAGATCAGGGCGAAACCCGATAGGAAGAAAAACTTTTTCATTGTTGTAATTTTTATTGTTGATAGAATTATTTGCTTTGTTGGTTCTTTAATTTTTGGTATTCATTTTCCACTGTATTGTGTTTGAGACAAACATAGGCTTCTGCGAAATGAAAAGCGAGTCCTATTCCCCACCCAAACATAGGCCAGACTGGCCATGGGAAATCCGATCCATGTTGCCCGGTAAAACACCATAATACCCAGAAAAATGCATTTACAATAATGTAAGATGCCAGATGGCCTTTAAATGAGGCCCTTTTTTGTGCAAGCGCCCATAAAGCAGGGTCTTTTCCTTCCGGGGCCGGGTGATAGTGTGACATTTTTTTATTTTTTAAATGACAGAATGAATTTATGGCTATACTTTAATTAAAGGTTATTATTAATGGCATCCTGTGTACGGTCTATACCAAAACTGAGAAAACATCCCAGGAATATAAATCGTTTACTCGGAGACGTTATTGCTTCTTTCCTGCTGCCGTCATAAGAGTAATTATAATTATACACCTGTTTTTGCCCCAGCACATTATTGATCCCCAATACCCATACTGCAAATGTGCGTGGATTCTTCTTCCCTATATTGGGTAAATAATTTACACTGAAGCTCATGCTGTTGTAATTGATCGTCTTCCCTGCATCACTGATAACATATTTGCTTTGCGTATTGTCATAAGCTATACGGTAATAAGGGCGGCCGGTGGCAAAGTTGTAACTCAGGTTAAACTGTGTTTTCCAGGGTAATACAAAACGTTTGAATACGAATGCAGCGGTATGGTTGGCAGCAAATGATGGTTGAATAGCTTTGGGATAATTCAAAAAATCCCTTTTGGTATCCAGGTAAGAATAGGAGATCCAATAATCAACATTCTTAATGGTTTTTTTATCTCTCCAGAAAAATTCCACTCCTTTAGCATCTCCGTAGCCGTTATTATTTGATGTCACGTCCCGACCGTTAATATCAGGTGCCGTTTTATACAGGTCATCATATTTTTTATAGAAAGCTTCTACCCTGAATGAACGCAGGTTGTTTATTTTTTGATACTGCACAATATAATGGGTGGCTTTTGAATAATTAATATTTGCAGCTGCGGGCAGGTATTTTCTTTCGGGGTTTTGGTAAAAAATGCCATATGCAAAAGAAGCCTGGCTATTATCCCGAAATTTGTAGGCCACCGAAAGCCTCGGGGCTATATTCCATTTGTCAACAATAGCAGAATGTTCCAAACGGCCACCAAATTTTGCTGCAAGATTATTGGTCAGGTAAATATCTGCTTCTGCAAATGTGGCTGTCAGGTTATCTTTTACGGCTTCATTGAATTTTGTGCCATCGTATAAAGTATAAGTTGATCTTTCGTCGCTATAAAAATATTCGCTGCCAAAACGGATTGCGTTTAACCCCTTCAGCTTTTTCTCCAATACAACCCTTGCCTGCGCATATTTAGCTTTATTGTTCAGCGTAAAATTTTTGTACGCATAAAAAGAAGGATTGCTGATCACCTGTTTCTGGTTATTGGCATCCTGTACCTCATTGGCAATATCATCTTTGTTGGTGCTGAAACTGATGCCGGTATTTATTTTCCAGCCATTGCCAAGCCTTTCTTTCCAACCGATACTCTGATAAGTATTCAGGTTTTCAATGGCAAAAGCATCTTTTAAAACAGTGGAATCAATATCGCTGGTGCGGAAACCGGTTTTATTGGCGCTGATGTAGCCATAATATTTTATGAACCCGCCATTTTTTGTTTTGATGCGGAAATTAGCATCGCCCTGGTTGTAAATGGGCAATTGGTAAAAATCCTGTTTATACTTAATGAATTTAAATGCCAGCCAAAGATTAGTATAGTTATAAGATACGCCCCAGGACGATCTTTTATCTTTCGCCAGGTGTTGAATACCTCCGCCAACTCCAATTACGGATAAAGCAAGGTCGGCTTCTGTTTTTTCGGGGAGGTCTTTGCTTTCTAAAATTAACGCTGAAGAAAGTGCCTGGCCATACAGTGCCGAGTAGCCGCCGGTACTGAAAACTGTTCCTTTAAATAAGAATGGATTAAATCTTCCCCTTGTTGCAATACCCGGTGTACTTGTATAAAAGAAATTATTTACAAGGTTGCCATCCATAAATATTTTACTTTCTGTTGCGGTGCCGCCGCGAACAAATAACCCTTCGCTTTCGCCAACCTGTTGTGTGCCGGGTAATGTTTTAAAGGCACTGGTCACGTCTCCGTTGGCACTTGGTGTGGTAACAATATCCAACGGGTTCAGCACCGCTCCTTTATTTTTATCACTGGCTTCAAATGAACCGGCAGAGATCACTACTGCTTTAAGTTCTGTGATTAATTCTTTTAAAGAAATATTTACGATAAGAGGGGTTCTGGTGATGGTTATTTTTTGCTCAACCGTCTTATATCCAATAATACTAACCTCTATTTCCTGGTCGCCTTTTTCTGTGGTGATAAAAGAATAGTTTCCGCTCGAATCGGTAGTCGCCCCGTCATAACTGTTCTTTAAAGCAATACTCGCACCTGCTACAGGTTTATTCTTTGCGTCGGTGACCCTGCCACTGATCTTTACCTGGCATTTAGCTGATATCCCTGCCAGTATCAATGCTATTGTCAATACCCTTTTCATCTGTTCTAAGTTTTAAACAAAAGTAAAGTAGTTTATTTTTGTTTAAAACTTAGAACCAAATTTTATAAAAAAATATTTTCCCATCCGCTGTAAGAGCTAAGAAATTGAATTTTTTTACCCTTTCTATATAATTGATAATTAATTATTTACAATGAAATTAGCTAGTCTATGCTTAGCTGTTAGTATGCTCAAAAACTTATTAACATTGGCCAAAATTTATTTTTTTATGTGGGGGCAATTTGTAATTTAGCAATAGAATTTAATGGGTTAGTAAGTACAAAGGGTCAGCAGTAATGTTGACCCTTTTACTTTTATCTAACCAAAGAAAATTATTCTTTATCACCAGCCGTTGAATTGCTTTTACTCCCTCATTCTGCCGGATCAAAACATCATCGCCCAGTAAAATTCAACACACCCGGCTTAATTGATTTCTCCATCCTCTTTTTAGGTTTTACATTTACGGCATGAGTAAGACCAGATCGGCATTCTTTTGCCAGAGTTGTGGATATGAAAGTATCAAGTGGCTGGGCAAGTGCCCCAGCTGTAATAACTGGAACAGTTTTGTTGAAGAAGTGATCGTAAAAGGAACAGATAAAAAAGAAAAAGATGAATGGCGGGAATACAGCGGTTCAGGAAAAATAAAAACCATTTCCCTTAACGACGTTAGTACCGCCGAAGAGAAAAGAATTATAACCGCCGATGCAGAATTGAACCGCGTACTTGGAGGCGGTATTGTTTTGGGCAGTATTGTTCTGGTAGCGGGCGAGCCCGGCATTGGTAAATCCACCCTCTTCTTACAACACGGTTTGCAACTACACGGTATCGTTACTTTATACATCAGTGGGGAAGAAAGTGAACAACAGATAAAAATGCGGGCCGACAGGATCGGCGTTAAAAACGATAATTTTTACCTGCTTACCGAAACAAATACACAAACAATTTTCCAGGAAATAAAAAAACTGAAGCCGCAGCTGGTGATCGTTGATTCCATCCAGACCCTGCAATCACCTTTTGTGGAAAGCGGGCCGGGCAGTATCAGCCAGATTAGGGAATGTGCTGCCGAACTGCAGCGTTTCGCCAAAGAAACCAACACCCCCGTTTTTTTAATTGGCCATATTACCAAGGATGGCAATATAGCCGGCCCCAAAATACTGGAACATATGGTGGATACGGTTTTACAATTTGAAGGCGACCGGCACTATGCCTATCGGATCTTAAGGACATTGAAGAATCGTTTTGGCTCTACCTCCGAACTGGGTATTTATGAAATGACCGGTGAAGGCATGAAGATAGTGAACAATCCCTCTGAATTATTGATCACACAAAAAGAAGAACAACTCAGCGGCATTGCCATCGCTGCCACCATTGAAGGTATGCGCCCATTACTTATTGAAGGACAGGCATTGGTGACACAAAGCGTGTATGGCACACCGCAACGAACCGTTAGTGGCTTCGACCTGCGACGCTTGCAATTATTATTGGCCGTACTGGAAAAACGCGGAGGTTTTCATTTTGGTGTTAAAGATGTGTTTGTAAATATTGCAGGAGGATTAAAGGTAGAAGACCCTTCAATTGATCTGGCAATCGTCTGTGCATTACTAAGCAGTTATGAAGACCAGCCTGTTAATCAGCGTTTTTGTTTTGCCGGCGAAGTTGGTTTAAGTGGTGAAATAAGGGCGGTAAACAGGATAGAACAACGCATTGCCGAAGCAGAAAAACTCGGTTTCGAAAAGATCATTGTAAGTAAGTACAACCTTGCCTACCGGCAGGCAGGTGCCAAATCACTGGGCAAACTAAAATTCAATATCGAAGTAGTGCCCCTGGGCAAAGTGGAGGAATTGTACCAATATTTATTTTAACTTGTATCCCTAAATAGGCTTAAACCCCGTGCCCTTTCTAAAAAATATATTCAGCGATACGCTGCACTTATTGTACCCGCATGTGTGCAATGGTTGCGGTAGCGATCTGTTACAGGAAAAAAATCTGCTCTGCCTCAAGTGCATCAATGACCTGCCTCATACCAATTTTGCACAATATCCCAATAACCCGGTAGAAAAATATTTTTGGGGGAGATTAACTGTAGTGGCAGCACACAGTGAATTTTATTTTTCCAAAGAATCATTGATACAGCATCTTATTCATCAACTCAAATACAAGGGCAATACCAAAATTGGCATATACCTGGGTGAATTGACCGGCAAGACTTTATTGAAAAGCAACCGTTTTAATAGCATTGATGGAATAATTCCCCTCCCGTTATATGCTGATAAAGAACGTCAGCGCGGCTATAACCAGGCAACAGTAATTTGCAACGGGATATCTGCCGTAATGAATGTACCGGTCATAATAGGTAATATCATCCGGCAACGGTTTACCGAAACACAAACCCTTAAACACCGTACGGAACGATGGGAAAATGTAGTGGGGAGTTTTGCTGTAAAAAATGCTGCAGCATTAAAAGGCAAACATCTTCTATTGGTTGATGACGTAGTAACAACAGGGGCAACACTGGAAGCCTGTGGCAATATACTATTACAGGTTGAAGGGGTAAGGGTAAGTATTGTCACACTTGCCCATGCCGAAAAATAATTTGTAGCCCTCAATTCTTCAGCAACCCGCTTTACTCAATTTGTTGTTGTTTTAGTTTAAATTTGAACCATGAAGAAATTCATTTTACGATTACAGGTTGTTTATTACTCATTGCCGATTCTCTTTTGCCTGTTGCATGTTTCCTGCAAAAAAGATTCCTTTATCAGCAGCGCAGATGCAAGGCTTACGATTACGGCTGATACTTTAAAATATGATACTGTTTTCACCACTACAGGTTCAATTACCAAAGTTTTTAAACTCATTAACGACAACAGCCAAAAATTAAGATTGAGTAAAGTAAAGCTGATGGGTGGCCCGGGCTCTGCCTATAAAATGAATGTGGATGGTATCGCTGCCGCAGAAGTGAATGACCTTGAAATTGCAGCCAATGACAGCATTTATATTTTTGTTGCTGTTACCATCAATCCAAATGCGGCTAATCTTCCATTCATTGTTTCAGATAGCATATTGATCAATTATAACGGCAATGACCGCTTTGTGCAATTACAGGCTTATGGGCAAAATGCGAATTTTCTCCGCAATCGTGTGATCACAGGGAATATAACCTGGACCAATAATTTACCCTATGTGATCCTTGGAAGCATAAGAATTGACACCACGGCTTCCTTAACCATACAACCCGGTTGCAGGATCTATTCACATGCAACTGCACCATTCATTGTTGATGGCATACTTATCGTCAATGGTACAAAAACAGACAATGTCGTTTTTGCAGGCGACCGGTTAGACGCAGATTATAAAGACCTCCCTGCCGGATGGCCCGGTATCTATTTCCGCGGCAGCAGTAAGAATAATGTGTTGAAATATGCTGTTATTAAAAATGCTTACCAGGCTATAGTTGCTGAAAAACCCTCCCTTAATGCAAATCCAAAAATTATCCTTCACCAATGTATTGTTGATAATGCTTACGATGCCGGGATCCTTTGTGTTAATACCAGTTTGCAGGCGGATAATAGTTTGATCAGTAATTGCGGAACTGATATTGCCCTTACGTATGGCGGCGATTATAACCTTACCAATTGTACAGTTGCCGGTTTCTCTAATTACTTCATCAACCATAAAAGCCCGGTACTGGTTGTAAATAATTTCGCTTCGCAGAATGGTAATACTGTTACTGCAAACCTGAATGCCGTCTTCCGTAATAATATTTTTTGGGGCGATGCCGGCTTTGTCGACGATGAAATCAGTGTTGCCAAACAGGGAAGCAATACCTTCGTTGTGTTATTCGATAAGAATCTTTATAGGGCCAATAACGATCCGGGTAATAGCAGTTTGACCGGAAATATTAAAAACCTTGATCCTTCTTTCGATAGTATTGACGTATTTAAACGTATTTTTAATTTCAGGATCACAAAAAATGCCGCAGCCACGGGTATTAATAAGGGAGCTGCAACGGCATTTCTGAAAGACCTGGATGATAAGAACCGCAGCAATGGTTTGCCTGACCTGGGTTGTTATGAAAAACAATAAATTGTTATTGCTGTAATTCATTTTGGCATATTGCCTGCAATTAACAATCTTTAGGAACTTAAATAATTTGTAAAACACATTGCCATGATAAAGTCATTAATGTCATTCGTACTTGCAAGTACATTTATTACTGCTGCAGCACAAACAGCGGTTATTATGCCCACAACCGCTCAGGCGGCCGACTCGAAACCGGTTACGGTAAAATCCATTCATGCTTTTAAAGTAGAAGCGCTTGACGGAACTAAAGTTGATTTTGCTGCTTTTAAAGGCAAAAAAATACTGGTTGTTAATACCGCCAGCCAGTGCGGGTATACGCCACAGTACGAAGGGTTGGAAAAATTATACGAACAGTATAAAGACAAGCTGGTGATCGTAGGTTTTCCGGCAAATAATTTTGGTGCGCAGGAACCGGGCACCAATGGAGAGATAAAGGAATTCTGTAAAAAGAATTATGGCGTCACTTTCCCGATGGCGGCAAAGGTTTCGGTAAAAGGAGATGATATTGCCCCCATTTACAAATGGCTTTGCAATAAAAGCGAAAATGGCGTCCTGGATGCAGAGATAAAATGGAATTTCGGCAAATTCCTTTTGGATGAAAGAGGAATCCTCATCACCTATTTCCCCAGCAAGGTTACACCGATGAGTGAGGAGATAACGAGTAAACTATAGGCTAAGGGTTTGAAGTAGAAAAAGAGATATTCCTTCCCTCCTTTTCTCTTTTGTCCTCTTAGCAAAAAATATTTCAGCGCATTCCGTAATCCATGATTCGGGATGCTTTTTTATTTTACTTTGCATCCATGCAATTTCAGTCCATCATCGGCCAAAAAGCAACCAAAGAACAACTGGTTCAAATGGTGCAGCATAACCGGCTGAGCCATGCTTTATTGTTTTTAGGAAAAGAAGGAAGTGGCGCTTTATCATTGGCAATGGCATTTGCACAATATATAGTTTGTGAAAAAATAAATGGGAAAAACACTGCAACCATCGCAGAACCTTCCTTATTCGGAGAGCCCGAACCTTCAACAACCAACCTACAACTTTCAACTTCCGACGATTCCTGCGGCGAATGCCCTGCCTGTACCAAATCCAATCAGCTTGTTCACCCCGATATTCATTTTTCTTATCCTGTTATTACAAAAAAGGCGGGCGAAAAACCCATTAGTACAGATTTTATAAAAGAATGGCGCGAGTTCATCACTTTAAATCCATATGGAAATGTTTACGATTGGTTGCAATTCATTGGCGCCGAAAATAAACAGGGAAATATAACCGCAAGCGAATGCAATGATATTATCCATAAACTGAATCTTAAAAGTTTTGAAAGCGAATACAAAATTCTCATCATGTGGATGCCCGAATTCCTGGGCAAAGAAGGTAATAAGCTTTTAAAACTGATTGAAGAACCGCCGCCCAATACATTATTCATCCTGGTGGCAGAAAATGAAAGCATGGTGCTTCCTACGATTTTATCAAGAACGCAATTGGTAAAAATTCGGGCACTCACCAATCTTGAAGTAGAAGCTGCATTGGAACTAAGGGCGGGTGTTGCCATGGAAAAAGCGCAGCAGATTGCGGCCGTTGCCGAAGGCAATTACCGCGAAGCCCTTCAATTATTGCAACATGCCGAAGATGACTGGGAGGATATATTAAGGGAATGGTTAAATGCTATTGTAAAAACCGGACCCGTTGCACAGGTTAAATGGATTGAGGAGACTGCAAAAATGGGCCGCGAAAAACAAAAGCAGTTCCTCAAATATTTTATTCATCTGCTTGAACAGGCCATAAGGCTGCGGGTTATTAGCGATACAAACGCCATTCGGCAATCAGCCGAAACAGATTTTGCCCTACGCCTCAACAAATTATGCAGTATTGGCCAGCAGGAAGCCATTATCAATGAACTGGACAAAGCCAGCTATCATATTGAGCGTAATGCCAACGCAAAAATGCTTTTTCACGCCCTTTCTATAAGGCTTTACCACATTATTAGTAACAATTCCTTAATTTTGGTGAATTGAAGAAAGGGCCAGTGGCGGGATTTTACTAAGTAGATTATTTTGTAGTCAGCATATAATCAAAATAACAGCAAATAAAATTGGAACGTAATAGTCGCATGTAGCTATAAAGTACAAGAGTGCGACGCCAATGAGGCTGAACAGTAATTCTCCTGCCGGGTTCCCCAATTCTTTACCTGCCTGCCGGCAGGTAGGTTTCTAATCATTAATGCTTAATTAACCTTCATATGGGTTGTGGAAGTTGTGGAACGGGTAAAGACGGTGCACCGGGCGGTTGCCAAAGTCATGGTAGCTGCGCCAGCGGTGGTTGCAACCGTATGAATGTATATGACTGGCTGGCCAATCTTCCCTTCAGCGATCCCGAGAGTAATTGCCGCATTATTGAAGTAAGTTTCAATAACGGAAGCCATAAAGATTTTTTCAGGAATACCACTTTACAGCATTTCGAAAAAGGGGATATGGTGGTGGTTGAAGGGGTGAGTGGCTATGATGTGGGTATGGTAAATATTACGGGCGAACTGGTAAGGCTGCAAATGAAGAAACACAAGGTTGACGAAAAAAGCCCCGATATAAAAAAGGTATTACGCCGTGCAAACGAAAATGATGTCTCTAAAATGATAGAGACCAAGGCAAGGGAAGCACAGGTTTTGATACGCAGCCGTGCAATGGCACGCCAGCTGAAACTCGAATTAAAAATGGCCGAAGTGGAAATTCAGGCCGATGGCCGCAAAGCCACTTTCTTTTATATTGCTGATGACCGCGTCGATTTCAGGGAGCTCATTAAATTATACGCCGGTGAATTTAAAGTAAAGGTGGAAATGCGCCAGATAGGTGCACGCCAGGAAGCCGGGAAGGTAGGCGGTATCGGTAGTTGTGGCCGCGAGCTTTGCTGCAGTAGCTGGCTTACCGATTTTAAAAGCGTTAATACCAACGCAGCACGTTACCAAAATTTAAGTATCAACCAAACCAAATTGAGCGGACAATGCGGCCGTCTTAAATGTTGTTTGAACTATGAGCTGGATACTTATATGGATGCATTGCAATTCTTCCCCGATGATGCAGATATGATTGAAGTAGCCCGCAGCCGTGCTTTTTTAGTAAAGAAAGATATTTTCCGCAACCTGATGTGGTACTCATTACCCGACAGCAATAAGCAATACCCATTAACGATAGAAAGGGTTAAGAAAATAAAAGAATTGAACAGGCAGGGCATTAAACCCGAAGAACTGGAGCCGGCAGAAATAGTAACGGGCAAGCCAAAAGAGATAGAACCGGTTTATGCCGATGTGGTAGGACAAATAAGTTTGAAAACCCTGGAAAAAAACAGCCGCAAGAGAAGAGATGCGGAAAGACAGCAACAACAGCCCCGCAGACAAGGCGGTAATCAGCAAGGCCGAAGCAGGCAAAATGAACAGGGACAACAGGGAGGAGGCAGTCAACAAAATCGCGGAGGGCAAAACCAGCAAAAGCCTAATCAACAGAACAGACAACAGCGGCCGCCACAAAATCGTGGAGGGCAAAATCAGCAAAGACCAAATAATAATGAGGGCAATAAAAAATAGACAGTTGTTAAATTATTTTATGCCCTGTCATCTTCCCGGCAAATAATTTATTTTTGTTTTAATGTCTATCACAGTAAACGATCTCACAAAAATTTACGGTACACAAAAAGCTGTTGATGCAATCTCATTCAAAATAGATAAGGGAGAGATTGTCGGTTTCCTGGGGCCCAATGGCGCAGGAAAATCAACCACCATGAAGATTATCACCGGTTACTTGCAGGCCACCAAAGGCAATGTGGAGGTAGATGGGATAAAAGTTGATGAGAACAGTGACCAGACAAAAAAGAAGATCGGTTATTTACCGGAAGCCAATCCGCTTTACTATGATATGTATGTAAGGGAATACCTGGAATTTGTAGCCAATGTTCATCAGCTAAGCAACAAGCAACAGGCCATAAGCGGTGCCATTGATACAGTAGGTTTAAAACTGGAAGCCAATAAAAAAATAGGACAGTTGAGTAAGGGTTATAAACAACGTGTTGGACTGGCTGCTGCGTTAATTCATGATCCGGAAGTTTTGGTATTGGATGAGCCCACATCGGGCCTTGACCCAAACCAGATTGTGGAGATACGGGAAGTGATAAAGCAATTGGGGCAAAATAAAACCGTATTATTTTCTTCTCATATCTTACAGGAGGTACAAGCCATCTGCGACAGGGTTATCATCATCAACAAAGGAAAAATTGTTGCAGATAACAGCTTAAGTAATTTACAAAAAGGAACAACTGATAAACATAAAGTGATCGTTGAATTTAAAGAAGCCGTAAATGTTGAATTACTCAGCACTTTAAAATATGTAACTGCTGTAACGCAACTGTCAACTATCAACTTTGAACTATCAACTTTGAATCCAGAGGCGGTCAGAAAACAATTACTTGAACTCAGTTTGCAAAACAACCTGAACATTGTTTCTTTGCAAAGTGAAAGCAATAGCCTGGAAGATATTTTCAGGTCATTAACAACAACTAACTAAATCAATTCTATATTATGAGTTATATCGCTTCCCTTCATGCCCGACAGATATTGGACAGCCGTGGCAATCCCACTGTAGAAGTAGACATTTTAACCGAGAACGAACATTTGGGCCGTGCTGCTGTACCCAGCGGTGCAAGTACTGGTGTACACGAAGCGGTGGAGTTACGTGACGGTAATAAAAAAATATATGGGGGCAAAGGAGTACTCAAAGCAGTAAAGAATGCAAACACTATTCTTGCGGAAAATTTATTGGGATGGGATGTTGCCGATCAAACTGGCATTGATGCCATGATGATCGCATTGGATGGTACTTCCAATAAAGGTAAACTTGGTGCCAATGCAATGCTTGCCGTTAGTATGGCCGTTGCAAAAGCTGCTGCATTGGAAGCCAACCTGCCATTGTATCGTTATATTGGTGGCACCAATGCAAAGATCCTTCCTATACCAATGATGAATATTTTAAACGGTGGTGCACATGCAGATAATAAAATAGACTTCCAGGAATTTATGGTGGTGCCCTTAGGCGCTTCTTCTTTCAGTGAAGCGTTGCAGTGGGGTGTTGATATTTTTCATGCACTGAAAACTGTATTAAAGAAAAAAGGATTCAGCACCAATGTTGGTGATGAAGGTGGTTTTGCTCCAAATATTCAAAGCAATGAAGAAGCAATTGAAACAGTACTGACCGCCATACAAGCCGCAGGATATAAGACCGGCAGCCAGATCATGATCGCCATGGATGCTGCCAACAGTGAATTATGGAATGCAAAAGAAAAAAAATATGTCTTTCATAAAAGCGACGGAAAGAAAATGACCAGCGAGCAATTGGTGAAATACTGGGAAGGCTGGGTAAAACAATACCCCATCTGTTCTATTGAAGACGGTATGGCCGAAGATGACTGGAAGGGATGGAAAATGCTGACTGAAGCAGTTGGCAAAAAATGCCAGCTGGTGGGTGATGATCTTTTTGTAACAAATGTTGATCGCCTGGATAGAGGGATCAAAGAAGGTATTGCTAATGCTTTACTGGTAAAAGTGAACCAGATCGGTACCATTACAGAAACGATCAATGCAGTAAGTATGGCGCAGAATAATGGTTACAATACCATCATGAGTCACCGCAGCGGGGAAACCGAGGATACCACTATCGCTGACCTGGCTGTTGCCCTTAATTGCGGGCAAATAAAGACCGGATCGGCAAGCCGGACCGACCGTATGGCCAAATACAACCAGCTTATCCGCATTGAAGAAATATTGTCAGAAAGTGCCATATATCCAAAAGGAAAGATTAAATTTGGGAAGTAGGGGTGTATGTTAGGTCTCACTAATTAAGAACAACAAACTACTGACTTGAAATTTTTTGCAAAAATTCCATCCTGGGTAAAGAACAAATACTTTCTGGCTGCCGCGTTTTTTATAGTGTGGATGTTTTTCTTTGACCCGAAAGATATTGCCTCAGACCTTAACAGGAGGGCAAAATATAATGAGTTGCAAAAAAGTGAACATCATCTTAACCTGCTGATCTCAGCAACCCGCAAAGAACTGGACCTGTTGAAGACCAATGCGCAAACCATTGAAAAATATGCAAGGGAAAAGTACATGATGAAAAAAGATAATGAAGACCTTTTTATAGTAAACACCCCCTCTGAAAGCAACTAATTTTGCTTTAAAAGACAATATTCCTGCTCAAGCTCCGTTTAATAAGCGGATATGGATATTTAATTTCTTAACACAAGCCCACTTAACTTGTCTATGCACAATTTTACCCCGGAAGATTTGTTACAATATTTGTACAATGAGACTTCCCCAGCCAAAAC
>JAYWAN010000222.1:0-8049 GCA_043782405.1 Chitinophagaceae bacterium | reverse complement strand
AATACAAAAACCATTTGATACAATTAATTTTACGTCCACTGTTGTAAATGAAACAGGAAAGGTATGCGCAACAGACTGCCCGGTTGCTGTACTGCCATCTGTAAAATACCAAGTCCAGGCATTGATACCATTTCCACCCGGATGAGAAAATACGATCGTATCCATTATACAACCCCATTTAACCTGGCTGGTGAATACAGGTGATGGTTTCCCCAAAACAGTAAATGAAATGGTTTCTGCAGTATTTTGAGCCGCACTGCAGGTATCGATGATCCCATTGGCATCTGATCCTGTTCCATTGTGCAAAATATAATTACCAAATGCAGTAACGGGCTGGGCTAGCTGCAGTAGTACCCAATTGGTATAGCCTTGTGCACAGGTAATAGCTGTTGTGGCTGAAATGATATTTACTGCAACCGGCCCTGTAATAGTAAAGTCGGAACCATCAGCGCTTACCGTACTGCATTGTATGGCATGGCTGTAAAATACTTTTACAACGTCGGGTGTGCATTTATCAAATTGCACCGAATCGAATACGGGCTTTGGCGCCTGTGTTGCAATAAATGATTTTGTGTACCCGGCCGTGATAAAAGCAAAACAGGTATCAGACAAAGTATTTCCATCTGCGCCGTTATTGACATTTACGTCATAATTACCTCCGGGTAATGGGTTAAGCAGGTTTAATGTTACCTGCGTGGTATAGCTAGCGGGGCCACAATTACTCACGATAGAACTCACAGGAAAAACACCGGGTGTTATAGAGAATTCGCTGCCGTTCGCTGTTAAAGAAGGACAGGAAACAGGCTTATCAAAATTTAAAACCAGTTTATCCGGATGGCATTGGTCAAAATCAATTGACTGTATCACCGGGGGCGCTATTATTGCCGTTATTACAAATGGGGTGCTGTTACCCGCAGCTATTGAATTATAACAGGTATCGGTTAATGTATTGCCATCCGAACCATTATTGATGATCAATTGATAATTTCCACCGGGTAATGGGTTTTGCAAAATAATATGAAGCATGTCAGTGTATAATACTCCTGTGCTGCAAACAGATTGTACAGCTGTGATTGCGGGGTTACCGGGCAATATGGAAAACTCACTCCCGGAAGCCGTAACACTTGAACACCATACCGGTTTGGAAAGCAGGATATCAAGGACAGAAGGTGCGCAGCCAGTATAATTTACTGCGTTAATCGTAGCCGTTGGTTGGGCTACCACTGCAAAATCAAAGAATGAACCTACCGGCATTGCAGTCTGGCATACATCCAATAATGTATTGCCATCTGTACCATTATTTACAGTGATGCGATAATTACCCGAGGGCATAGGATTTTGCAACCGCAGTGTCAACGTTGTTACAGAGTTGGCACCGGTTGAACACGCAGAAGTGATACCCGTAATAACATTTGTGCCGTTTGTAATGGTGAACTCGGTTCCCAGCGCTGTTATGCTATTGCACAAGACATCTTCAGAAAAATCGATCTTCAGCAACGAAGTGTTACAACCCACAGTAGCCACATTGGTTATGGCCGGGGGTTGATTGTCGGTAAGCACTGCAGTGCCGCCATTGAAAATAAGGTTATATCCCAGGCCCGAATTGGACCAGTTGGTTACCATCAGTAAATAATCATGGCCGGCTGTGAGTGTGGGCATCTGATTAAATTGGGAACCCGCTACTCCTCCTGCGCAGTGTACATTAAGTGAGCCGGCGGCAGTGCAACCTGTAGGGCCGGTTATAGCACTTAAATTCAATGACACCATTAAATTAAATGTGTAAACGTCTACCGGCGGGTGACCGGTATAGTCCATCAGTTCCCAATCATAATCGTCTCCACCGGAATTGGGTGTAATTAAAAATCCCAATGTACCACCTTGATAACAATGAAACTTGTACCACACAGAATTACTGCTGGTAACCGCATCAGTGCATCCGCTGGGGGGAAGATTAGGCCCCGAGCAGGAAGGTACATTTGCCTGCGGAAAAACCAATGTACCGCAGACGGCAATGCCGGTTTGTGCGGTTCCTCCCGGCCCGCTGCAGGGGGGTTGCGCCTTCGCAATATTTGTTATACCAGCAAATATTAGAAACAGGAAAGTAAAAAAACGCATATTTTCATACTTGATTTGATAAATGTACATAAAAATGATTGTTCCTCCTTACCTAAAAAAAGGCGATATTATAGGTATCACCTGCCCGGCCGGTTACATGGCGGCAGCAAAAGCCCGGGCCTGTATCGATACCCTGCAGCGATGGGGATTCCAGGTAATGGTGGGTAAGACATTGGGCAGTGGTTCCAAAAATTATTTCAGTGACAGTGATGAAAATCGCCGGGACGAATTGCAGGCCATGCTTGATGATGATGGTATCCATGCCATTCTCTTTGGGCGTGGCGGATACGGTATGGGCCGGATAATTGATCAATTGGATTTTACAAAATTTAAAAAGAGACCAAAGTGGTTGATTGGTTTCAGTGATATTACCATTATACACTGTCATTTGAACCGGCAATTGAAAATAGCCGCTATGCATGCACCAATGGCAGCGGCATTTAATGATGATGAAAATGAATTTATCCGGTCATTGCAGAAAGCGGTCACCGGGAAAAAAGCGAAATACAAATGCCCACCACATCCTTTTAATAAACCCGGTACAGTAAGTGCTGAACTGGTTGGCGGGAATCTTTCTTTGCTTACACATTTAATTGGCACCCCGTCTGAGTTAAACACCAATAATAAAATTTTATTTATTGAAGACATCGGGGAATATATTTACCAGGCTGACAGGATGCTTTACCAGCTGAAGCGAAGTGGAAAATTAAATAAGCTGGCCGGGTTAATCGTTGGTGGGTTTACAGATATAAAAGATACAGAACGTACTTTTGGTAAAACAATTTATGAAGTGATCAATGAAATCATTGCAGGGTATGATTACCCGGTTTGTTTCGGTTTTCCCGTAAGCCACGAAAAAGAGAATTATGCATTAAAAGTAGGCATGAATTATCAATTACAGGTAAGTAAGAAAGCCGTACGGCTAACGGAGCTTTAATAAACTATCCAGCTTTTGGTGAAATAATTTAAAATCATTCAGGCTATGATGTGTTCCCTTTTGGATGGTAATGAATTCATCAGTTGGTTTTAAGACAGCTTTTAGCTTAGCTGCACAACGGTAAGGGATAACGCCATCAGCAGTCCCATGAAAAATGGTGATAGGGTATTTTACCTCCTGTAGGTATTCATTAACCGGTATTTTATAATTCGTCATTGCGGCAGTTGGATAGATGGGTGCATAACAACTGAACAAAGATGGAATGCTGTAGTAAGGCGTTTCCAGTATCAGCCTTTTACAATCTGTTACTGAAGCTACATAAGCCGCAATACCGGTTCCCAGGGATTTTCCATACAAAATAATACTGTCTTTACCGTATTTACTCAAAGCCATTTTTTGTACCTGCACGGCTTCTTCATATAATTTTTTTTCTGTCCGTTCACCTACGCTTTTTCCAAAGCCGGGGTAGTCTTCCATCCACACTTCGTATCCCAGGCCGGTAAAGTTGGTGGCAAATTTAGCATAGCGCTCTATGTTTTGCATATTACCATGAAAGTATAAGACCACTCCCCTTCTTATCGAATCTTTCGGAAAAAATTTTACCATGTTGATGGTATCTGTTTTATTGAAGGGGATATTTATTTCTTCGAATGGAACATCAAAATGATAAACATATGCTGCCGATAATTTTTCGGGATGAAATAAAAATATTTCCTGCAGGTAGTACAATGCAATACCGATGGCGCAATAAAGGATGATGATCACTTTTAACCACCGGAATATTATTTTTCTTTTCATGAAGGGTGCAAGTTAAGGGAATGCAGTAAGAGTTGAGAGTTAAGAGTTAAGAGTTAAGAGTTGATAATGGGTGGTCGTCAGTCCCTATTCAGTATTTCAAAATATCCCTGATAAAATTATGGTACTCGGGGAAAGAGGGAAGGTTATTATGCCCGCCGCCATGAATGCGGATAAGGGTAATCTTCCTTGGGCTTAATGCCTGTAATTTTTCGCTGTTGCTGATGGGTATCAGCCAGTCTTTGGTGCCATGCAAAATATAAGTATGGCAATTTACTTTGGTGATCCATTTATCGGTACGCAAATGATAACGCAGCACATATTTTACCGGAAGCATGGGCAAAAAACGTTCGATGGTTTTTTTAAAACTAAAATAAGGTGCATCCAGGATCAGGTAGCGGGGTTTATTATCGCTGGCAATCTTGCAGGCAAAACCGCTTCCCAGGCTACGTCCGTAAATGATCAGGTGGTTTTCGGGAAATTTTTGGAGCAGCGTTTCATAAACAAATTGCATATCGGCCAGCATACTATGCTCACTGCGTTTACCCGTGCTTTTACCGAAGCCACGGTAATCAACCAGCACAACCTCGTAATTATACCTGTAAAAATCTTTGGCATATTTGGCCCACCCTTTTATACTCCTGCTATTGCCATGAAAATATAAAATAAGGCCCAGCGGTTCTTTTACAGTAAAATGTAACCCATTGATTCGTACACCGGGTTCTACATCAAAAAATAATTCTTCAAAAGGCACATCATACTTATAGATGAAGTCCTGTTTTAATTTTTCCGGTTTAAAAATAAATTTATCCTGGATTAAATAAGCGATGACGGAAAGAAGTACAATACCGCCGATGATATAGATAATGATGTGAAGCAAAAGCCGGTTGGTGGTTTATAGTGCCCTGTTAAAGTAAGTATTCCCGCCAAAACCACAAACTATAACCGTTAATTATTCTTCCTCTTCATCCATATACACCCGTTTCAGTTTTAATTTGCTCACAGGCGCAACGATCAATGGGAATTTTTCCACCTGCACGGTGCTTTGTTCCAGGCCAAATCCTTTTTCTTCACTAAGTGAGATCTCCTTGATATAAAAATAGAGCTTCATGATAACACGCTCAAAGAAGGGCAGTTCATTATCCTGGCTCAGGAATTTTTCCATCACCACAAATTGAAAATCGCCTACCACGTTATTGCGTTGCTGGCTTTCATAACGGCTGGTAACATTCACTTCGCGGTTGGCCACCAGGTCTTCCACAACTTTTTTAAACATCAGGTTTAACCGTGGCGCCATGCGGAATCCCAGCCTGAACTCCACACGGATGATATCATTGGGTATAATATGTTCAACAGAATAATCGCTGGTATAAGGATCATCCATGGTGTCCACGTGTACAAACCAATAGATATCGGCACGCTTTGGCTTACCACTTAATATGGAATAAATAATTTTATGCTCTATCTCCTTAGGATTATTTGCACTGGTTAAATATACCAGGTGGGTAGCATATTTTGGTACTGTGGTATCGCTGCTCAGTTCTTCCAGTTTGGGCACGTATTCTTCCAGCCGCACAAACTCAACATAACGGTTCTTAATTTTTCTTGCCCTGAACCAAATATACATTACAGCAAATAAGGCACCGCCTACTATTAGTGTAACATAACCGCCATGGGGGAATTTATCAAGATTGGCGACCAGGAAACTCACTTCGATGATAAGAAAAACAGCCAGGAATAAATAGATGAGTATGGGCTTCACCCGGCGCGACACCATAAAATTAGAGAACAGTATCGTTGTTGCCAGCATACACAAGGTTATTGCCAGGCCATAAGCAGCGCCCATTGCACCCGATGTTTGGAAATACAATACAATACCGCAGCAGCCCAGGAACAATAAAGTATTGATACCCGGAACAAATAACTGCCCCTTTGCTTCTGAAGGATAATTGATCTTCATTTTTGGCCAGAGGTTCAACCGTATAGCCTCACTGATAAGCGTAAACGAACCACTGATCAGTGCCTGGCTGGCAATAATGGCGGCACCCGTGGCAATAATGATCCCGGCTGTTAAGAACCATTCGGGCATCAGGCCATAAAAAGGATTGTGCATTTCGATAGCACCAGGGTGTATTGCCATGAAACTGGCTTTTTTCAACAGGTCGTTGGTTGCAAAAGTTGTTCCTTTATAACTGTGCAGCAGGTAAGAACCCTGTCCGAGGTAATTCAGTATCAGGCAAATTTTTACAAATATCCAGCTGCCACGAATATTACCTCGACCGCAATGGCCAAGATCGCTGTACAATGCTTCGGCACCTGTGGTACATAAGAAGACAGCGCCCAATAGCCAGAACCCTTTGGGATACACCGTCAATAATTTTATGGCGTAATAAGGATTGAATGCTTTAAAGATGTTCCAGTCATCTGTGATATGCGACAAACCCAATATGGCCAGCATACTGAACCAGATGACCATGATGGGGCCAAACATTTTTCCTATTGATGCGCTGCCGAACTGCTGCATGAAAAACAGTATCGCCAGTATCGCCAATACAATAATAATAATAGTGCGTAATTCTATTCCATGCAGGATAGGAATATTATCAAGGCCTTCAACTGCAGCGGTAACGGTAATTGGTGGCGTTATCATCCCATCGGCCAAAAGTGCTGCGCCGCCCAGCATTGCCGGTATCACCAGCCATTTTTTCTGCCGCCTTACCAGCGTGTATAAAGAAAATATTCCGCCCTCCCCTTTATTATCGGCCTTCAGGGTAAGAATAACATATTTGAGCGTGGTTTGCAGGGTGAGTGTCCAGATGATACAGGATAGCCCGCCAATAATCAACAAGTCCTGGATCTCTTTTCCATTAATGATTTCGCTGAAAACATAAAGCGGTGAAGTACCGATATCGCCGTAGATAATTCCGAGAGCAACTATTAAACCCGCTGCTGTTATTTTATTAACGCTTTTTGACACAAAAAACAATTTAATCTGCTTTTAAAACGAAGGGTATTCGCTGCACTGCCGTTAAAAGCTGCACAAAGGTAGATGCTTTTTAAATAAATACAATACAGAGTTTATATCCGGCAATAGCCGCTTTAAAAAAAGTGCTGTTAATGTTGATTGGCAAAAAAGCTCAGGTAATTCTTTCATAACCTGTACCGGGCACGAAGTATCAGCATTACAAAATTGTTGAGGCTATACGATCACTTAAAACAAAACCCGATGCAAATTTTATTTCGGCACATCCAATGCAGGGTTGCGGTTGAAAAAACCTCCGGGGATCATTTTAAATCCAATATGCGTTACCGGCATAACGGGCCATTCTTCCGGACGGGGTATATGCGTTATTCCCAATGTATACCATACCACCACATCTTTATTGGCGATCGATTCGTTATTGGCAACATATTGAGGCAGGCCATCCCTTCCCTTGCTTTGGTTGGGATAAACACCTGCTGCATACAATTCAGCCGGGTTGTAACGGGTTGCCCAAAAATGATTATTGATAAACCCGGCACGTTTTCTTACCGGTGCTTCGGGCAAAAGATAAGGCAGGTTATTTGCACCCGGCACTAGGATATATCCGGGATTTTGTCCAAGTGAATTTGTTTTTGAAGGATTGGTTACACTCCATACCCTTGCGGCCTGCATATCCATCCTTCGGCCTGCTTCACTTTCTTTTTTAAACCTGGTCTCTCGCATAATGAATCCATTCCCATAAGGATTTTTTGTACCCGCCGGCAGTGCCGAAGTATTCATTTCCACTACATCATTATTGACCCCATCGATATCAAAATCAAGACGGAAATTAAAAAAATGCTGATGGTGGGGCGCAACAACATTGGGTGAAACAAGGTGCCCGGGCATATCGGCCATCGCCATATCATTCTCATCGGCACGTTTTTCTTTTACCCCTTTTGGCAGCATGATGCCGCTGAGTGCAAGGTCAACTTCCAGTGTACCCTCCTGTTTAAAAATATAATTCACTGCATAATCATAATTACCAATCGTAGCAATGAAGAACATCACCAGTTCGCGGCCGCGGCGGCTTTCATTTTTACCCGAATAACTGTCGTAATGTTTCCATAAAAGTCCGCCATCACGTTCGTAAATGCCTACGACATTTTTCAGCGTATCAGGCTCACCGTTATCATTGGCAAAAACAGCATCCAGGAGTTGTGCGTTTCCCGGTGCGTCT
>JAYWAN010000221.1:0-21303 GCA_043782405.1 Chitinophagaceae bacterium | reverse complement strand
CCACCGGTCGCAGAAATTTTATTGCAAACTCTGTGAAAGGGAGTTTGGCCATTGGTGTTGGCATGAGTAGCGCAGGTTCTTTCATTGAATCCTGTTCTCCCTCAAAAACTATCAGCAATACACATTTTAAAACAGGATTCGATCAGCAACCACTTCCTTACAAATATGATGCACTGGAAAATGTGATCGACGCCATGACCATGGAGATCCATTACAGTAAGCATGCAGCAGCTTATTCAAAGAATGTAAAGGAAGCTGCAGCAGCTGAAGGCATAGATACGAATCACCCTTTGGAAGATGTACTTGCAAAGATCTCGAAGTATTCTGCCAAAATGCGCAATAACGGCGGCGGACATTATAACCATGAGATGTTCTGGCAATGTATGCGTCCTAAAACAACAGACAATAAACCCGCGGGTAAACTGCTTCAATCAATAGAAACTACTTTTACTTCATTTGCTGATTTTAAAAAACAATTTGCCGAAGCAGGGAAAACACGATTTGGCAGCGGATGGGCATGGCTGTACATCGATAATAATAAAATGCTAAAGATCGGCTCCACCCCAAACCAGGATAACCCGTTAATGGACCTGCCTACCGGACAGGCAGGTATCAGTGAATTAAAAGGCACTCCTTTACTGGCATTGGATGTTTGGGAACATGCTTATTATTTAAAGTACCAGAACAAAAGGGCCGACTATATCGATAACTGGTGGAATGTAGTGAACTGGGACTATGTACAGATGCGGTTTGATAAAATGGGCTAAACAGCCCGAAGAGAATAAACAGATTGATCTACATTAACCTGGTGCACTGAATTAATGGTTACTCATTAATTTCTGACTCATTTTTTACCGTTATAAATTTTAATAAAGCCTGCAAATGAAAAAATTCCTCTTCCCACTGATTATTATCGGTACACTGGCAATGATCGTTGTAATGCGCATTACAGAAGCGCCGTTAAAACAACCCTCCACACCCGCAGGGATCATTAACCTTGAACTGGCTTTTGATACTGTAAGCAGTAATAAAATTATTGATGCCTGGACAACAGCCAATGTAATTAGGGATGCCAGGATAAATACTTATTGCGATTTTATCTTCATCTTTTTTTATACGCTTTTCCTGTTTTTTTGCTGCAAAAAATTAATAGCAAAGTTCAGGGAAGGCGATTGGAAAAGAAATGCCGGGTTGTTTTTCAGTAAAGCAGTATTTGTATCTGCATTACTTGATGTAGGAGAAAATTCGGGGATGTTATTAACGCTTAACGGCAATGGCAGTAGCGGGGTTGTACTATTCACTTCAGTATGTTCTGCTATAAAATGGGCTATCGTATTGCTGACCATTATATATTTACTGGTAGCCCTTTTTTCAAAAAGACAGGTTTCTTAAATGGACTCAGCCTTTGCATAGAAGCACCAAAATGGTACAACTAAAACAAAGGCTGATAAATTGACAAACAATCTGGCACAAAGATATAAGGCTTGAATTATCACCACCAAAAAAATTATCATCTTTTTGCAAAATTTTGTGTTTTATTGATGAATGGTTTTTGCCCACAAAACACTTAATTTCGTCTTCCTGAATTATTTTATCATATACAAATTATATCATCACTATGCAAGTTTGGAAAGATTACCAGGAAAAAAATAAGGACCGTTTTTTAAATGAGCTACTGGAACTGTTGCGCATACCCAGTGTTAGTGCCAAAAGCGAACATAAAGCCGATATGCTGGCCTGCGCAGAGGCGGTAAAAAACCGTTTACTGGAAGCCGGTGTTGATAAAGTGGAAATTTATCCAACGGAAGGGCACCCGGTTGTTTATGCCGAAAAGATCATTGATCCGTCCAAACCAACTGTATTGGTATATGGCCACTATGATGTACAACCAGCCGAACCACTGGAACTTTGGAAAAGCGGCCCCTTTGACCCGGTGATCATTGATGGTAAAATATTTGCCCGAGGCAGTTGTGATGATAAAGGCCAGGTATACATGCACATCAAGGCATTGGAAACACTGGTGCAAACCAATACACTCGGTAATAATATCAAGTTTTGTATTGAAGGTGAAGAAGAAGTGGGTTCACCTAACCTGGGGAAATTTGTTGCATCGCACAAGGAATTATTAAAAGCAGATTGCGTGTTGATCAGCGATAGCGCCATGATCAGCCTGGATACACCCAGCATTGATATCGGTGTACGTGGCTTAAGTTATATTGAAGTGGAAGTGACCGGCCCCAACCGCGACCTCCACAGCGGCGTTTATGGGGGAGCGGTAGCTAATCCCGTTACCATACTGGCTAAAATGATTGCCAGTTGCCACGACGAAAATAATCATATCACCATACCTGGTTTTTATGACGATGTAGTGGAATCTACTGATGCAGAAAGAAAATTAATGGCACTTGCACCTTATGATGAAGCTGAATTTAAAACCGACCTGGGTGTAAAAGAATTATGGGGAGAAAAAGGTTACAGCACCAATGAGCGAACAGGTATTCGGCCAACACTTGAATTAAATGGTATCTGGGGCGGTTACCAGGGAGAAGGCGCCAAAACGGTATTGCCTTCAAAAGCAACTGCAAAGATATCTGCCCGCCTGGTTCCCAATCAAAACAGTGCAAAAATGACGGAAAAGTTATTGGCCTATTTCAGGAAGATAGCACCGGCCTCTGTGACGGTGAATACTTTTGAACATCATGGTGGTGAACCGTACATGACACCGATTGACAGTAAAGCATATAAAGCTGCTGCAAAGGCAATGGAAACAACTTTTGGTAAAACACCTATTCCTGTTCGTGGTGGTGGAAGTATTCCCATTTGTGCCTTATTTGAAAAAGAACTGGGTATCAAAATTGTCTTCATGGGTTTTGGATTGGATAGTGATAACCTGCACAGCCCTAATGAAAAATTCAATCTGGCTAATTTTTATAAAGGCATTGAGACCATCCCTTATTTCCATCAGTATTTTACGGAAATGAACAGCTAGATACAGTAAATTTTAAACCATTGGATCCCGGCAATAATATTGCCGGGATTTTTTTTCAAGCGTTAACTTTATTTTTGAAATAAAATGGCAGGCCGCATATGAAATTATGTTTTATCCATATCATATTCTTATACAGTGTATCATTTTGCGTAGCGCAATCTGTAAATTTTGAACCTTCCTTAAAAATTGCATTTGAAAAAGCTAAGCAGCAAAAGAAAATGGTTTTCGTGGAATATTACAATGCCGAATGCCCGGTGTGTATGAAACTTGAACCCGTATTTTCAGATACGGAGTTAAGCAAATTTTACAATGGCAATTTCATCAGTTATAAATTAAATACTAAACAGATAAAGCAAGAGGACAGCCTGTTCATTCAAAAAGCAGGATTTAGATTTGAAAGCGTTCCTTATTTTCTTTTTTTTGATAATGACGGGGCTTTTGTTCATTACTCTGGCACAAAACAGGATATCAGTTACCTTATCAATGCCGCAAAAACAGCTTTAGCTCCCGGAGAACGCAGTGCTGACCTCCCTGCAAAATATAATTCGGGAGACAGGACGATCAAAACGCTATATGCTTATTCTAATTTACTTGAACTATATAAGAACGATAGTCTCAGGACTATTCTCGCAGATGAATTATTTAAAGCATACCCCAAAGAAGACCTCGGCAAAGAGAAAAGTTATATCATCACAAAGAATTGTGTAACCAGTATCAATAACGGGTTCTTTGCTTACTGGGTTAATCACATCGATGAAATAAAAGCATTTGAAAAGAATGCAAAAAGCGTTCATCCAACAAATGTGTTGCGAGATATTCTTCGAAATTCGATCAACAGTAATGAAAGAAAAAGCTGGGATCTTGCCAGGATCAGGGCAGTAAAAGAAATGATACGGAAAACAGAAATGAGTAAAGATCCTGATGCGTTTTTCTGGGAGCAGGAATCAGCGCTATTGGTAAAAGAGGGCCGTAACACTGAAGCATTGGAATTATTCAAACTACGGATCGAAAATGACAGTGATATTATCAGTGCATCCACTTATACCATTGATCATTTTTTAAATCTTTTTGCCGACAGATTGAGTCTTGATAAAATAAAAACTGTGATCGACAGGCTATCTGCAAAAAAAGCAGACAAAGCCGGGAAAGCAGACCTGATGTACAGTACCCTGTTATATTATAAAAGAATCAATGACAAAAAAACTGTCAAAAAGTTAGGGATCAATGCCGCCAGTTTTTATAAAGCCAATAAAATCGACGCCAGCAAATTAAACCTGTTACTAAACGATAAGTGATCCTCCTGGTTCCTAGAACTGAAAATAAATAAATGAACTGCTGCTTTCCTGGCTTAATATCAGTAGTAACAACAACACTGACCAGATCAATCCCAGTAACCACCAGGGTAATTTTGCTGCCACTGTAAGTACACGGGTATTTCGCATCAGCCAATGGAATATCACCACGAAAAAGATAATAACAGCAATCTTAATGATACTCATTGTTGTCAGTAATACTGCTCCTTTAGGTACATGAGAAAACATTGAGGTCAACATTCGCCATGCCGATGTGAAATCGGGCGCACGGAAAAATACCCAGGTAACATTGATGAGAAAAAAAGTAAGCAGGGCCAGCATAAAATTGCCGACCGTTTTATTCTTCACTGTCTCAGTAGTGCCTGCCCCATCCATCGTCATTTCACCGCCTGTGGTTAATGCAACAGGCACTTTGCGGATATCTTGGAAAATTTTTTCTACCCACAAATAAAGGCCATGCAATGCTCCCCAAACTACAAAGGTCCAGTTTGCACCATGCCACAGTCCGCCCAGCAACATGGTTATCATAATATTGATATAGGTTCTGTATTTACCATTTCGGTTACCCCCCAACGGTATGTATAGGTAATCACGAAGCCAGGCTGATAAAGTGATATGCCATCTTCGCCAGAAATCCGAGAAGCCGATGGCAGCATAAGGGTATAAAAAATTATGTGGCAAAACAAAACCAAGGCAGGAAGCCACGCCAATGGCACAGGTTGAATAGCCCGCAAAATCAAAAAATATCTGCCCCGAAAATGCAAGCACACCCATCCATGCATCCAGTGTGCTTACCGCATCATGCGAATTAAATACCTGGTTGGCGGATGCGGATAACATGCTATCGGCTAAAACCACTTTCATAAACAGGCCCAGGCTTACCAATAACAAACCTTGCAGCAGTTGTTGCTGGCTTGCCCTGCGGGGTGATTCGAACTGTGGCACCAGTTGCGGTGGGCGTACAATTGGTCCGGCCACCAGGTGAGGGAAAAAAGTAACGAATAAAGAAAAATCCAGTAATGACCTTACCGGTTTACTTTTTCTTTTATACATGTCGATCGTATAGCAAAGTGTAGTGAAGGTATAAAAAGAGATACCGGCAGGCAGGATGATATTGGGTTTTGCCGGATGAAAATTCATGCCCATCAAATTAACCAGGTGGGTAAAATTTTCCAGTAAAAATCCACCATATTTAAAGAAACAAAGCATACCCAGGTTACCAATAAGGCTTATGACCAGTAATAATTTTTTCTTGTATTTGTTTTCCTGTGTGTATAATGCTTTACCAACAAAATAATCTACAACGGTAGACAGCCATAACAATAAAATGAATGGCGGGTTCCATGCCGCATAAAAAATATAGCTCGCGAGCAGCAGGTTTATCTTTTTTACTTTCCAGGGAAACGGCATGTTATGCAACACCAGTATCACCATGAAGAAGACGATAAAAGTATAGGAGTTAAAAACCATAATCGTAATTATTAAGCAGTTAAATGATATTAATTAGTTGAAGGTTTATTTGGAAATACCCATCCTTTTTCTTTTTGCAGGATATCAACCAGGGTTGTAGTGTAGATGATAGCGTCACTGGGTTTCAAATGCGAAAATTCGGGGCAAACAAAATTTGCAATGATCGGGTAATCGGCAAAATGAACACCCGGGCATCCTGTAACAGCAAGGACCCTGTCCCAATATTTCTCTCTTGGATAACCCATTTTTTCTCCCATTAAAAATGGGCCGCTTGAGGGAGTTCGGATAAATAATACCTGTCCGCCCCTTGCTTTTATTTTATCAACATCAGTTTTTACTGAATTTAAAATAGAGTCCAGTTTTGTCCCGCTTGTGGGTGGTTCTTTATTGATCTTCTGAAGAAAGGCCCATACTCCTTTCACCTGGTTTTGAAGATTGGTATCGGCAACAAATTTCTCTGTCATGGCACTTTGCCGTTCAAAAGTTACCCGGTTAAATTCCAATGGGAAATCGGGGAATACAAAAACGCCGGCTCTGTTGGGGATTTTATACCGGCCGATCAATGCATTCAGTGAAAGAAAATCCTTGTCCAAAAAGACCAACTGCGATTCCAGTAAATGGTTTACCTGGAAACTGAATTGCTGTGCCGGAGTTCTTTTTTTAAACCACTCAATTCTTTTAACCGGCCTGTCCAGATTAGGCGGAGCTGTTGAAAAGAATAATATTTCAGTAACATCAACAATCAGTTTTCCTTTAAATTTTTCATCTTTTGCCAGGTCATCCAACACTGGCAGTGGTGTACTTCCCACGCAGGATAATTGTATCACATTTTCGCCTGTAAGATTTTTCCATGTAGGGATATCCACATCATATTTATTGCGTGACGACCCGATAAAAACAGTGGCTTTATCCGCAGGTTCGTACACCCTGCTTCTTTTATCGGCCCATAAACTTTCATCATCATCATATGCAATTTTTAAACCCTGGTTGCGCAAATAAAGCTCCCAACTTACCAGGGAAGTAATTACCAGTATCAATGTTAAAATACCGGCTTTTGCCATAGAAGGACTGTTCATTTTAGATAGATTAAAGTACGTGGAAATTAAACGCTTTATTAGTTTTGAAGATGGCAGGTTGTACCTGATCTTAGATTAGGCCTAACCGTTAAGCAGCTTCTTCCCTTTAAAGATAACAGGCAGGATTGATAATACATAATCTGACAGAATATTTGTTTGCTGAAATAACAGGTGCGTGACGGTTTAGAACCCCTGGCACCTTTATATGTGCCGGTAAAACACGATAAAAATCAATTTCAAAAATCAGGTGAGATTCTTTACTTTTGCACCCCATTGGCCGGGGTATCCGCCGCGGCGGATGGTTAAAGCATCGGATTCATATCCGCCACGGCGGACGGCAGTTTAAGTCTGCTTAATTTTGAAAAAAAAATATTTGCCGGGGTAGCTCAGCTGGTTAGAGCATCGGATTCATAACCCGAAGGTCGGCAGTTCAAGTCTGCTCTCCGGTACAGAAACAGACTTCAGGCAAAAATCGCTCTGGAGTCTGTTATTTTTTTGCCCTGAAATGCTGTTCAGGCTTGCAATCAGCAAAAAAACAGAATTGATTTTTGTGGTTCGAGTTTCGTCTTTTGCTTATTGCAATAGATTACATCAGTAAATAATGACTTTTTCGCCTCCAATAAAAGACTCAAATTTTTACTTATAAGGATTTGGGCTTTATTCACTGCTTTTCGAACCGACCTGTTACTTTTATAATTTTAATTCTGTATAAAATATATTTTACCCTGGTGCTATCGTCTATTTCAGCAGTTACTCCATGCTCATGTGCATGAATGGTGCTGTTTGTCATGAGCGGGAATATATTGCGTAAAAGGATGCCCCTACCCTTTTGCTTTTCCTTAGCCTTTAATTCTTCGAATTTTCCGGTTATTACCACACTTTGCCAGTTTCGCATATCCGTCATTATATCCACTTCAAAACATACATTGGGATTTTTGCGGAGTAATTGCAGCTTCAAGCCTTCATTGGTTTGGCCATAAATATATTTTCCGTCAAAACTGTATGTTACGGGCACCACATAGGGATATTTGCCATCCGTACAGGCCAACCTTCCCATTACCTGGCTGGAAAGTATATTATTGATCTGTGTATTATTTAATTGTCCCAGCATAGCTTATTTATTTTTTTAAATAGTAAGTTTTAGTATTTCACAAATCTATCCTAACAGACAAACTGCGCTACTGACTTTGATTAGTATAAAGATTGATTCTGCTCAGGTGGCTATGGCAAACACCTAAGGTATCAAATCGGCATACAGAAAAATTTTAATAGCTAATCCTTTACATGCGGCAGGATCCGATACGATAAAAATGATAACAATCAAAACCTTTAATGACCCTTGTCAGTGTATGGGAATACCCGTAAAGCTATTTTCGTTTTTGAAAAGGAACCGGGTGAAGTAGCGAAAACCCTTACTTGGCTGCAATGGCAGTGGATGGGGTCGGGGGCACAATGATTCAGTATTGTTCATTGAATCTTTCATGTAAATAATAAATAAGACAGCATTACATACCTGCAAATTAAAAAATGTTCAATAGTTTCTGTCTAATCAAGCCGCTGCATAGTCTTATGTGGCGGCTAAATTTAAAACAAACCACCATTTATAAAAACTAGTACAACCATAAAGCCAGTTTGTTACCACTGCGGGGATTGGTGTAATGATATTATTTGTATTGATGATAAAACTTTCTGTTGCCAGGGATGCAAACAGGTGTATTTATTATTGAATGAGAATGATCTTTGTACTTATTACAACCTTGACAAAAACCCCGGAATAAAAGTTAAGGGGAAATTCAATTCGGCACGATTCGCCTACCTTGATGATATAAATATTACAGAAAAACTCGTTCAGTTCAGCAGCGATACACAAACCAATGTAACATTTTCCCTACCGCAGGTGCATTGTTCTTCCTGTATCTTTCTGCTGGAAAATCTTCACCGCCTGGATCGGGGCATTATTAAATCGCAAACCAATTTTCAGCGAAAAGAAGTATTCATCATCTTTGATCCAAGGCAGATATCCTTGCGTAAGGTGGTGGAATTATTGGCTTTCATTGGGTATGAACCTGATATCAGTTTGAATGACAGCAGTAAAAAAGGATCCTTTTCTTTTAACAGGAGTAAGATATATAAGATCGGTGTTGCGGGTTTTTGCTTTGCAAATATCATGATGCTGAGTTTCCCGGAATATTTTTCCTCGGGTAATATTGAGCAATCGGGATTAAAGGAAACCTTTACCTGGCTTAACCTGGTTTTATCACTCCCGGTATTGTTCTTCAGCGCTTCGGGTTTTTTTATATCTGCCTGGAAAGGGATACGACAGGGCTTTTTAAATATTGATGCGCCTATTGCACTGGCGATAGCAGTTGCGTTTACCAGGAGTTATTATGAGATCATTACCCAGTCAGGTGCCGGCTTCCTTGATTCAGGAACGGGCATCGTATTTTTTATGCTGGTGGGCCGCTGGTTCCAGGATAAGACCTATGATGCACTTTCATTTGAAAGGGACTACCGGTCTTATTTTCCATTAGGCGTTACCGTTGTAAAAGGTAGTGAAGAAAAGAACATTCCTGTTACGGTATTAAAAAAAGGTGACCGCATAATTATTCGAAATGAAGAGATGATACCTGCTGATGCGATCTTATTAAAAGGGGTTGCCAGGGTGGATTACAGTTTTGTAAGCGGGGAAAATACGCCCGTTGAAAAAAAGAATGGAGAACTGATCTATGCAGGGGGCAAACAACTGGGGAATGCTGTTGAATTAGAGGTAGTAAATGAAGTGTCGCAGAGTTATATTACACAATTATGGAACAATGATATATTTCATACAACTAAAAACAAGCCAGGCTCCTTTATTCATCCATGGAGCAGGTATTTTACCGGTGCATTATTTTCGATTGCCTTTGCAGCAGTAATTTTCTGGTGGATAATGGATCCTGCAAATATATTACCTGTACTTAGTTCCGTGCTGCTTGTTGCTTGTCCCTGTTCATTGTTGTTATCAGCTACATTCACTTATGGCAATATGCTGCGCATATTTGGAAAGAATAAACTCTATCTTAAAAATGCCGGAGTTATTGAGGCACTTTCAAAAACTGATACGATCGTATTTGATAAAACAGGAACCATCACACAGGGCCATAGTGCTGCCGTTATTTACCAGGGTACGCCATTGACAGAAAATGAAAAAGCAATCATTAAAAATATTACGCAACAATCTTCTCATCCACTGAGTAAGATCATTGCAGCTTATCTTACCAATGCTAAGGAAAGGGCATTGAATGTTGAAGCTTTCAAAGAATTTATCGGCCAGGGCATTGAAGCCATAGTGAACAAAGTGCCGGTAAAGCTGGGGTCTGCATCATTTGTAGCACAGCAACATCCCGGGGTGATCAGCTATGATACCGGAACACATGTGCATGTTCTGATCAATGATGTGCACATGGGCCGTTTTAGTGTTAGTAATAATTATCGTAATGGTTTACCGTTGATGTTGCATGGTATAAAAAATATGAAATATGAGCTGCATGTTCTGTCGGGTGATAATGATTCAGAAAAAGATAACCTGCTGCAAATATTTGGTAAAGAAACCATTTTAAGATTTCAACAATCGCCGCAGCAGAAACTGGAGTATATCAGGGAACTGCAGCAAAAAAATAAAAACGTGTTGATGTTGGGAGACGGACTGAACGATGCCGGGGCATTGATGCAGAGTGATGTGGGAATCGCAGTTAGTGACAACACATCAAGGTTCACACCGGCTTGCGATGCTATCCTGGACGGAGCCTGCATAAACCGTATTGATAAATTATTAAGTTATGCAAAAGCCGGCAAGAAGATCGTGACGGCCAGCTTTATACTTTCTATTCTTTATAATATCGCTGGACTTTCATTCGCTGTATCTGCCGGGTTATCTCCCTTAGTAGCAGCAATATTAATGCCCGTTAGCAGCATTAGTATAATTTTATTTGTAACCTTGCTGAGTAATATCGTGGCCAAAAGAAAGGGGCTATAAGAAAAATAATTTACACATCAATGAACACACCTGATCCTGCTACCGGTTTAACATCGGAACAAGTCATAGCATCCCGATTGCAACATGGCAGCAATACGATGGAAATGCAGGAGGATCGTATACTGTTGCAGGTATTGAAAGGGATCATATTAGAACCCATGTTTATTTTATTGGGTATTGCCTGTACCATTTATTTCCTGGTAGGACAATTCCAGGAAGGGCTCATTATGCTGGCTGCAATAATCATTGTATCGGGTATCTCTGTTTTCCAGGACTACCGCAGCAGGAATGCAGTAGCGGCACTGAAAAAATTATCTACTCCATTTGCCAAAGTTTTACGGGATGGACATATCCTGCAAATAGCAACGGAAGAAATTGTAGAAACTGATCTTTTGCTAATAGAAGAAGGCGAAATAGTTGCAGCAGATGGATCGATCCTTGAGGCCAACGATCTCTCCATAAATGAATCTATTCTTACCGGCGAATCATTTCCTGTAAACAAGGTTGCCGGCCACAACAGCAGTGTCTATAAAGGTACACTGGTAACCAGTGGAAGTGCAAGGATAAAAGTTACTGCAATAGGAAATAAAACCATGCTTGGCAAGATAGGCTTATCATTAAAAGAGATCACTGTTATAAAAACACCTTTACAAAAACAGATACATTCATTTGTAAAGTATATGGTGTGGTTTGGAGCCATTGCTTTTTTGCTGGTAGTTATTTATAATTTTTATGACTCAAAGAATTTTGTGTATGCGCTGATGCATGGATTAACACTGGCGATGTCTGTGATACCCGAAGAGATACCTGTAGCTTTTAGTACTTTCATGGCCCTGGGTGCATTTCGCCTGCTACGGAGTAATATCATTGTAAAGCAACCGCAATATGTTGAAACGCTTGGCTCTGCTACAGTGATCTGTGCAGACAAAACGGGCACACTCACTCAAAATAAAATGAGCATTGCCTGGTTGTATGATGCCGGCGCTAAGATATCACTGGAGATTAATGAAACGAAAACATTGCCCACTACATTAATTGAATATGCGATGTGGTCAAGTGAAACAGATCCTTTTGATCCGATGGAAAAAGCCATTCATGCGCTGTATGAAAAAAGCGCCATTACTGATAAGCGTCTGCTTTATGAACAGGTGCATGAATACCCGATCGGTGGTAAACCCCCAATGATGACACATATCTTCAGCAATGGATTAGGTGAGGTCATCATTGCAGCCAAGGGTGCACCGGAGGCCATTTTGCGGCAAAGTAACCTGGGTATTGCTGATCTGAAACATATTGAAGAACAGTCACTGGGCTATGCCAAAAAAGGATATCGTGTACTGGGCGTGGGTAAAGGTATCTGGGAAGAAAAAAAATGGCCTTTATCGCAACAGGAATTTGTTTTTGAATTTTTGGGGTTAGTTGCTTTTTATGATCCACCTAAAGAAAATATAACCGAAACACTAAATACTTTTAATAAGGCAGGCATCACTGTAAAAATGATCACCGGTGATTATGCAGAAACAGCTCTGGCCATTGCTAACCAGATAAAATTGCGTCATAACGGGGAAGTGTTGACTGGGAAGGAAATATTGGCCTTAAGTACAGGCGAATTGCAACAAAAACTGAAACAGGTAGATATTTTTGCAAGGATGTTTCCTGAAGCGAAATTAAAAGTGATCGATGCTTTAAAGGAAAATGGTGAGATCGTTGCCATGACAGGCGACGGAGTAAATGATGGCCCTGCACTCAAAGCTGCACATATTGGTATTGCCATGGGGCAGCGGGGAAGTGAAGTGGCAAAAAGTGCAGCATCACTTATTCTTGTGGATGATGATCTTGGCCACATGACAGAAGCCGTAGCACTTGGCAGAAAAATATACGATAACCTGAAAAAAGCCATCCAGTATATTGTATCCATTCACATACCTATTATTCTCATTGTTATCCTGCCGTTATTGTTGTTATGGAAATTCGCCGATATTTTTTCACCAGTACACATTATTTTTTTAGAGTTGATCATGGGTCCTACCTGTTCCATTATATACGAAAATGAACCTATGGAACCCGGTACAATGTTGCGTCCGCCGCGGAAGCAGGGGAATACATTTTTATCAGCAAAGCAACTAATAGTAAGCATTGTCCAGGGGCTTGTTATTACAGCAGGCTGTTTGGGTTTGGGCTATTATTATATGCAGGCAGGGCAGGATGAAACAACTGTACGTACGGTTATCTTCATTACCATTTTATTCAGCAATATATTTCTTACACTATTAAACCGTTCATTTTATTATGCTGTATTCACCACGCTGCATTACAAAAATAATTTAGTGCTATTCATCACAGGCATCAGCTTGCTATTTATTGCGGCATTTTTATATGTTCCTTTTATACAGCATTTATTTCGCTTGCATACAATATCATTTTCCATCATTATAAGCAGTGTATTGGTTGCACTGATAAGTACAACCTGGGTGGAAGTATGGAAATATTTTAAAAGAGGGAATGCGATGATATAAACTATGCACCAGATTCTTTATCGAGTACGGCTATTGTTTTACAGTAAAATTCTTTCGCTTCTTCAGGGGTTTTACCAATACATACCAAACCTAATTTACCATACTGTGAGAGTGCCCCAATCATGTGGAACATCACTCCCGATTGTCTTGCACTATCATATTGAATATGGTTGCACATGGCAATATCGATGAGGTCGTGCGGGGTAAGCCCTTTATATTTTTCATTCACTACATTGTCTGAGGCAAAATAGCAGCGGGTTTCGCCATCGGGCATTGTATACACTCCCTGCTGCCAGTTGAATTTTCCATTTGTTAAATATTGCAACATGATGAAAGGATGTGTGGTGCCACCTTTACGTAAATTGATCTCTATGGCATAATGTTTCCATCCGGTTGCTTGTTTTACAGAAATAAAATCAACGCTGAACCTGCCCAGCGCACCTTCCTTTTGCAATTCATCGGCTACCTTCCCGGCAAGTAAAGAAATTTCCATTGTATACGCATGGTTAGCCGGAAATGAAGAACCCAAGAATACCTGTCCGCTTTCACCACCGAGTAACTGGTCATGGGTAGAAATAATATCTGTATCTCCTAATGGATTGATCCTGCATTGTACAGACGGAGATTCTTTTTGTGCACCATCTATAAATGCTTCAACTATACCTCCCATGGTATTAAATTTATCCATGTACTGCCGGTAACTCACCAGTTGTGCCACGATTTTCAGGTCGATTGATAGATTCCGGGCAATATATTCTTCCAGTTTTTCATCGGCTGCATCGATTTCATTGAAATAAAAAACAGCATTCCCTTCTCCTGAAAAACCATCATTCATTTTCACTACTGCTTTTTTCAGCGAAGGATCATTTTTTTTCAATTGCACCAAGGCAACAATAATATCTTTTTCATTTTGCAGTGCTTCAAAACCTTCAGGCAATAAGATACCCGTCTTTTTAAATATTCTCCGGCTGCCTGTTTTGGTTCCCAGGTAAAGCAATGTAGGATCACAACCGAAGATGGGTATATCCAATGCCAGTGCGAGTTTCTTCTCATGCTCCGTTACATTAAAGCATGCCATATGTGTCATTTCAGGAAACCTGATGTGTTCTTTTATCCTCTTGATCAACCTTGGTCTGCACAATATTTTTTCTGTAAGTGATCTTGCAGAAGCATCGTAGCAGCTCAGTAAAGTAAGTCGCTCACGTGCATGATATTCTGTGATACCCGGCAATAAGTGCAGGTAATAATCAATGATCCTGCTATCGATGGGAACACTGGTTACATAAATGATGCGGGTACGCGGCATGCGCAATAACAATAGCATGCAAAGCATACGTTCTTCATAATATATTGCACCTTTAACTGTTTTAAGGATTTCCGTATCAAGGGTAAGACTGGGTATGATCACCACGGTCTTTTCACCGAGGTCATTTAAAAAGATCTCATAAAAGTGACTGGTAAAACGTTTTTGCAGCAAGACAAAAGATTCATCTCCACCGGCCGGAAGGATCGTGTTATTCATAAATGAACCTGATAATTTTTGACGGGAAAGTTAGTCTGGTATTTCAGTGAATACCATGATACAAGTCATGGCTTCAACCATAATTAATCATTTCCTCTCTTCTCTGTATAAAACTAAAACCCTTCTAAATTTTTCTACTGATTAATATCATATCCGGCTTTGATACTGGTCATTTCAGGGCTTTGTGTCTGTTTATACTTTTGGGCGATCAAACAGGTACCATTTGAGCGCTTTATTCATTCTTATCGGGGTCAGCATATTGGTGGCAGGAAGTTTTCTTGCCGCTTTTTTATGGAGTGTAAAGAATGGTCAATACGATGACGATTATACTCCCTCCATCAGGATCTTGTTTGACGATGAACCCAAACCGGATAAACTTAAAACCAAAAAATAGCCAGATGCAGGTAGAAAAATTTTATTACGACAACAGGATAGTAAGAAATTTTGCTTACGCTACAATGATATGGGGTGCAGTAGGCATGCTGGCCGGTCTGTGGGTAGCATTACAGCTCGTGTTTCCACAACTTAATATTACACAGTACGCCTCTTTCGGAAGATTAAGGCCTCTGCATACTAATGCGGTGATCTTTGCTTTTGTGGGTAATGGCATTTTTATGGGAGTATATTATTCATTGCAGCGGCTTTGCAAGGCAAGAATGTTTAGTGACAAACTGAGTAATATACATTTTTGGGGCTGGCAATTAATTATTGTTGCAGCTGCCATCACTTTGCCATTGGGGCTTTCAAACGGCGCCGAATATGCGGAACTGATCTGGCCAATTGACTTAGCCATTACCGTTATATGGGTAGTATTTGGCTGGAATATATTTGGCACAATCATTAAGAGAAGAGAAAAACATTTGTATGTAGCGATCTGGTTCTACATTGCCACTTTTGTAACGGTAGCCGTATTGCATATAGTCCGCTCAGGCGAATTGCCCTACACTTGGTTAAAAAGTTATAGTTGGTATGCCGGCGTGCAGGATGCATTGGTACAATGGTGGTACGGCCATAATGCAGTGGCATTCTTTTTAACCACACCTTACCTGGGACTGATGTATTATTTTCTGCCAAAAGCGGCTAACCGTCCGGTTTATTCTTATCGTTTATCCATCATTCATTTTTGGGCATTGATATTTTTATACATCTGGGCGGGCCCCCATCACTTATTGTATACAGCACTGCCCAACTGGGCTCAATCACTCGGTATCGTGTTTTCTTTTATGCTCATCTTTCCAAGTTGGGGTGGGATGATCAATGGCTTGCTTACTTTACGTGGCGCCTGGGACAGGGTAAGAGATGACGTGGTACTTAAATTCATGGTAGTTGCCGTTACCGCGTATGGAATGGCCACTTTTGAAGGCCCGATGCTTTCTTTAAAAAGCGTAAGCGCTATCAGCCATTATACCGATTGGATTATTGCCCATGTACATGTTGGCGCATTGGGCTGGAACGGCATGCTTACTTTCGGCGTTCTGTATTGGCTGATCCCAAGGATCTTTAAAACAGAACTCTATTCAAAAAAACTGGCCGGTCGTCATTTCTGGCTTGCCACACTCGGCATTTTATTTTACACGATACCAATGTACTGGGCGGGTATTCAGCAAAGCCTGATGTGGAAACAATTTACTGAAGCAGGTCAGTTGAAATACACTTTCCTGGAAACAGTTACTTACATGCGACCGTTTTACGCCATGCGTTCTTTGGGTGGCACATTATACCTGGTAGGTGTATTCTTTATGTTTTATAATATGTATAAAACAGTAAAAAATGCTAAACTGGTTGCCAATGAGGAAGCAGAAGCTGCACCACTGGCAAAAGAATATGTTGCACATAAGGGCGAGCACTGGCACAGGTGGATCGAACGCAGGCCGGTACAATTAATGATACTGAGCTTAGTAGTGATATTGATAGGAGGGGCGATAGAACTGGTGCCTACATTTCTTATCAAATCAAATGTACCCACGATCAGTAGCGTAAAACCCTATACAGCACTGGAGTTGCAGGGAAGGGATATTTATGTAAGGGAGGGTTGTTATACCTGTCACTCACAAATGATAAGGCCATTCCGGAGTGAGACGGAACGCTATGGCGAATATTCCAAAGCTGGTGAATTTGTGTACGATCATCCCTTTCAGTGGGGTAGTAAACGCATAGGTCCCGACCTGGCAAGAGAAGGCAGCGGCAACCTTAAAAAATCTGATGGCTGGCATTTCCGCCATCTGAGGGAACCTTCTTCAATGAGTGAAGGTTCTATCATGCCCCCCTATGCATTCATGATCGAACAGAATTTAGACACTACAACTACTGTTGCAAAAATAAAAGCGATGCAAACACTGGGTGTTCCCTATGCAAAAGGTTACGAATACCAGGCTAATAATGACCTCATGATGCAGGCAAATAGCGTCCGGATCAATTTAAAAATGGAAGGAATACAGGTTCCCGCCAATAAGGAGATCATCGCATTGATCGCATACCTGCAACGTCTGGGAACCGATATCAGTAAATCCAAAACAATAAATAAAAACAATTAAACCATGTTCAAATTTATAAAGCAATACGTTGAATCAATAGATAACGTTAACATCTACCCGATGATATCACTGCTGATCTTTTTTCTCTTTTTTGTGATCCTGTTGTTTATGGTCAAAAAGATGAGCAAAGAACGTCTTTCAGAATTATCGAATATCCCTTTAGACAAAGAAGAAAATACCAACTCAACATTATAAATTATAAAGCATGCACTTGATCTCAGCAATACGAAAAAAAGCACTGCTCACTGTTTTATTAATACCTGTTGCTACAATGATGATGGCCCAGGATGCTACAAATACAACAGGGAAAACAGTAACTTCTGATAATAATCAATTGGCGATCTTATTAATGGTAATGACAGTTATACTGGCATTCGTGATCTGGGGCATGGGACGTGTATTAGTAGAATTAAGCAGACAGATCGTAGAAAGAAATAAAAAAACATCGAAAATATTAAGCATCGTATTGTTATTGGGCTTTTCATTGCTTTCACAATTATCCTTTGCGCAGGATACTGTTTCGCCCGACGCCGTAAAAGTAGTAGCTAATTATGGGGGGCTTTCTGAAACGACTTTTGAGGTTTTCGTAACCGTCATTAGTTTTGAAGTGATCACTATCCTCTTTCTCGCATTTTCCATAAAACGTATCTATGCAGAATTATTGCCGGAAAAGCAAAAAAGCATTTCAAAAAAACCTGCGCTCAGCAGTTGGTGGTCCGGGTTGGATAAAAAATTATTTACCAGGGCCGTCCCCGTTGAAAAAGAAGCGGACGTAATGCTTGATCATAATTATGATGGTATCCGTGAACTCGATAATGCATTACCCCCCTGGTGGAAATACGGTTTCTATATTACGATCATAGTGGCTTTTATTTACCTGCTGAACTTCCACGTACTTGGAATTGGGAAAAATCCCGAGCAGGAATATGCAGCCGAAATGGAAAAGGCGAAAATTGAAAAAGAGATATATGAATCGAAGAATAAAGATAAAGTGGATGAGAACAATGTACCAATGGCAGATGCCAACGGGATAAAGGCAGGACAGGAAATGTTTGAAGCAAATTGTGTAGCCTGTCATTTAAAAGGGGGCGCCGGAAACGTGGGACCCAATTTAACTGATGACTATTGGTTACATAATGGGTCTTTAAATGATATCTTCAAAAGTATTAAGAATGGTTATCCGGATAAAGGGATGCAGTCTTGGATCACAAAATTCAATGAAAAAGAGATAAGCCTGCTTGCCAGTTATATTAAATCGATTAGAGGAACCAACCCTCCCGGTGCAAAAGCACCTCAAGGTGAACTTTATGAGGAAACAGTTATCAAAACAGCAGGTGATTCCACTAAAAAAATAAAAGCAGATTCAATTTCAACGAAAAAGAAGTAATTGAGATACTGATATTATGGAAAGAACTATTATACCTGAAATACAGGAATCATTCAGGGATTCTGTAGCTACAATCAGTAATGAGGGTAAACGAAATTTTATTAATCCTAAAAAACCTAAGGGCAAACTATATAACCTGCGTACCAGGTTCAGTATTTTTTACCTGCTGGTTTTTTTTACAATCCCTTTTATTAAAGTTCATGGTGAGCCGCTTTTCATGCTCAATGTGCTGGAGCGGAAATTTATCATTTTTGGTATGGTATTCTGGCCGCAGGATTTTTTCATCTTCGGTATTGCCATGCTTACATTCGTATTGTTTGTAATACTATTTACAGTGGTCGTTGGACGGGTATTTTGCGGATGGGCCTGCCCGCAAACCATTTTTATGGAAATGGTTTTTCGTAAAATAGAGTACTGGATCGATGGTGATTCGGGCAGACAAAAAAAATTAAGGGAAATGCCCTGGAATGCTGAAAAATTCCGGAAAAGAGCATTAAAATTTATACTCTTTTTTATTATTTCTTTTATCATTGCCAATTTTTTTCTTGCCTACCTCATCAGCATGGATAAGCTGATCGGGTATATTGAGAACCCCGCTTCAAATGTGGGTACATTGATCTCATTAATGGTATTTACTACCGTTTTCTTTTTTGTATACTGGTGGTTCAGGGAGCAGGTATGCATTGTGGTTTGTCCCTACGGAAGGTTACAGGGAGTACTACTCGACAAAAATTCAATTATAGTTGCGTACGATGATAAACGTGGTGAACCTAGGAGTAAAATTAAAAAAAAGGATGACCATGATTGCAAGTGTACTGATTGCAAAGAAGAAGGAGCCTGCAAAAACATAGCTGCCAAATTTGAAACGTACACTGCTGTCCGACCCGGAGATTGCATTGATTGCATGGCCTGTGTAAGGGTTTGCCCAACGGGCATCGATATCCGCAACGGAACACAATTGGAATGTATCAACTGTACTGCCTGTATTGATGCGTGCGATGCGATCATGACCGGGATACATCAACCAACAGGGCTTATCCGGTATGCGTCGGAAAACAGTATCGCCAAAGCTGTGCGACTTACATTCACCACAAGAATAAAATCCTATACCGCTGTACTCTCCCTGCTATTGGCATTATTGATTTTTTTATTGATAAGCCGTACAGACCTTGATGTTACACTAATGCGAACTGCAGGAATGACCTACACTTCCTTGCCGGACGGGCGCATTGCCAACCTATATAGTTTGAAATTAGTAAACAAAACACATAACGACATCCCGTTTACACTTAAGCTTGAGAATATGGCAGGTGAGATCACTCTTGTGGGTAGCAGCAACCTCACAGTAAAAAAAGAAGACTACTCGAACCTGCAATTTTTTGTAAAATTAGATACGGCTGAAGTGAAAAATTGGAAAACAGTATTGAAAATAGGTTTGTATGAAAAAGGGGGGAAATTAAAAACAGTTACGGCAAAATTCATAGGACCTGAGATATATAATTAAGTAAAGCCTTTATATTATGAACTGGGGATACAAAATATTATTCGTTTATGTTGCTTTTATAGCCGGCACATTATTCCTGGTTTTCAGGGCATCTGGTGAAAAAGATGACCTTGTAACGGAGGACTATTATTCGCAGGAACTCAAATACCAGCAAAAGATCGATCAAATGAGCCGAACCGGTGCATTATCGGCGCCTGTAAAATATGAACTGAATGCGGGCCAACTCCTGGTCAGCTTCCCCAATGATTTCTCCGGGAAAAAGATTGCCGGAAATATATTATTGTATTGCCCTTCTGATGAAGGCAAGGATATAAAACAGGATTTTAATATACAGGATGCTGTTTTAAAAATACGCATACCTCCTGCTCACAATGGTGCATATGAATTGCATATTAACTGGCAGGCCGATGGATTAGACTATTATTTTGAGAAAAAAATATTCATTGAAAAATAAAATATGCTTCAATTAATAACAGCTGGAATGGCATTGGGTTTGCTCGGTAGTTTTCATTGTGTGGGAATGTGTGGCCCGATTGCGCTTTCACTGCCCATTAACAGCAATAACAGCATTATCAAATTTTTTGGTGCCCTTATGTACAATGCCGGCAGGGTTGTAACCTATTCATTATTTGGCTTGTTATTTGGTTTAATTGGGAGGTCATTTGCTTTATTTGGTTTCCAGCAATGTCTTTCGATCATCATGGGAGTATTGATACTTTTATTCCTGTTGATGGGAAGGAGATTCAGCAGCAGCCAATTTCCTGTGCCGTTCTTCAATAATTATTTTATACAGGTCCGTAAAACATTGGGCAAACTTTATATGTCCCGGAGTTTTAGTTCTTTATTCCTGATCGGGTTGTTAAATGGTTTATTGCCCTGCGGTATGGTATATATGGCAGTTGCAGGTGCTGTAGCGACCGGGGGTGTAACAAACAGCATGATCTTTATGGCTTCTTTCGGACTTGGCACTTTACCGG
>JAYWAN010000220.1:0-21541 GCA_043782405.1 Chitinophagaceae bacterium | reverse complement strand
AAAATTGGCGCCGGCCAAATGCTTAAACGGGCTTTGCTGACTTTTTTTGTGTTATATATTTCCCTTTTATTGCTGTTGTTCATAATTGTTTATTTTTTCAAAGCTTCATTGATATTTTCTGGTCAATATAGCCTGCTGGTATTTTTACTACTGGTATTTTTTTTTACAACGATCAGTTATTTTAAATCTGTTTTAAAGATATTTCATAAAGTTACACCGGTACAATGGGTAGAAGATATCAGTAAACCCTTGTTGCTGCTGGCCGTACTGTTCTATTTGTACTATTGGAATAAGCACCTGAGTTTAGCGGTAACTTATCTTATCAATGCCGGGCTTTTTTTTGGGGTGATGCTGGCCTTGTACTTAATGTTGCACCGGACTGTGATCAATAAATTGGTACTTAAGGATAACAAAGGGGTGAAGGAAAAATGGGTGCGCCAATGTTTTTATTTCATGTGCATCATGCTGGGCTATAGTTTTTTTTCCAAGATGGAATTGTTATTCCTGGGATATTACGCTAAAAATGAAGATGCCGCAAAGTACCAGCTGTTATTGCGTATAGCAGACCTTGTTATATTACCGGACTTTCTTTTCAACTATTATTTACCTCAGCAATTTTCCAGGTATTTTGCTGAAAAGAATCATGCAGAAGCGGGTAAGCTGTTCCGTAATGCGGCACGTACGATCTTCTTTTTACAGGTATTCTGTTTAGCGGGCGTAAGTATTGTGGGTTATTTTTACCTGCAGAGTTTTAAAATAGCGGGTTGGGAAATGTACCTGCTGTTATTGGTACTCTGCAGTTCGCAGTTATTTTATTCGCTCTTTGGCTCCACTAACCTGGTGTTGATGACGAGTGGCAATGAAAAATATTCATTCATGGCTTTGGGGATGGTACTGGTGGTGGAAGGGATCGCCAATATTCTATTTATAGCGCCCTATGGATTGAAGGCTGCAATTTATATTTCCTGGTGCAGCGTTCTGCTGTATACGCTCCTCCTTTATTTTTTTGTGCATAAAAGATTGCGCTTTAACAGCCCGCTGATCAAGTTTTGAGTGTTATGACCCTGCAGCAATTATTTCAAAGTGATTTATTGATAAAGTATATAGCAGTTGTTTAAAATTTTCATACGCAATAAAATCGGGTAGTACCAGTTCTTCTTCAATGGCATAATTGAACCGGGTGTTTTTATTCAGTTGCATCAGCATGTCCATACAGGCAATGGCATCTGCTAAAAATTCGGGTAACAACACTTCAAATGAAACATAATTGACGGGATGGGTAAGTCCGCTCAAAACATTTTTCTCATTTCCTTCCACATCGATCTTTATAAACCCCGGAAGACCGTGCTTAGCTATAAGCATATCCAAAGTTGTTGTGTTTACTGCAATTACTTTGTCTGAAAATTCTATAGGGCTTTCCCACCTGCCGTTATTAGCTGTTTCGAGGATTTTTTTAAAGGCTGGGTTAACGGTGTTCAGCGCAGATCCGGGTTCATGAATATAAAAATTTATTGTGCCACTATGATCTGTAACCGCGAAGGGCTCAATGATGATGTTTTTTTTATTGCGGAAACGGTTTTTTAAAATACCAAGGTTGTGGGGATCGGGTTCGCAGGCGATCACTTTGGTTGCAAGCGCTGCAAAGGCAATGGTCTTATGTCCGTCATTTGCACCAATATCAAATATGAGTGAAGCCGGTGGTAAAAAGGAACGGTAAAAACTGATCTCCTTTAATGCCTGTTTTGTTTTGGCTGGTTTAAAAAGATAAGCATACAGCCTTGCCAGGCTGGAATGTTTTAAACTGCTGTCGTTTGTTTTAAGCATATAGAATAAACCAAGTGCAGGTCCGGCTGCTAAGAATAAATAAAGGTACCGGTCATTGATGTGTGCAGCCAGTGTATTGATCAGTTCAATACTTATAATGGTAATGGAAAAACCGATACAGGTTACAATGGTAAGCGCTGTTCCCTTTGTGGCAGCCGGCGCATTTTGTGCAACCAGTGTGGAGAAGAGTGGGGAGTCGGTGATGACGACTAGTCCCCAAAATACGAGGAAGGGAATAAATATCTCCAAAGGCCAATTAAAAGCGAATACTGATAACAGGCAGCAACTGCCCGACATCAAAAGTGCAAGAAATGCCGTTCGCTTTGTTCCCGTTTTTTGAGCAATATAACCGCCTGCAACACATGCCAGGCCACCCAGTGCAATTACTAAAAAAGAAAGCATGGGTACTTTTATGCTTTGCTGCGGGTGTAATTGCTGATAGGTGGAAAGGATAACCGGTACAAAGGCCCAGAAAGTATACAGTTCCCACATATGCCCGAAATAACCAGCTGCAGCTGAGCGGAATTGCCTGTCGCGGAATATACCAAAAACTGCGTTTATGTTTAACCGTTGGCCCATTTTCCGGTAAGGGCCGTTGGGAACAAATAAAAGGATCAGCAGTCCGCCGGTAATGGACAGGCCGGATGTAAAATACAGCACCGTTTTCCATGGAAGCGCAGTAGTAAAACTTTTCAGTAAGTGAGGAAAAGCAGTACCCAATACCAATGCACCTACCAGGAAGCCCAATGCTTTTCCCAGGCCTTTATCGTAATAATCGGCAGCGATCTTCATGCCTACGGGGTAAATTCCTGCAAGAAAGAAACCGGTGACAAAACGCAGTGCGAGCAGGCTGCTGATATTTTGTTCATTGAAGGACATGGCAAAGTTGGAACAGGCGGCGGCAACAGCACTGAAAAAGAAAACCTTTGAAGGGGAAAACCGGTCAGCAAGGCTTAATAATGCATAGGATAGTGTGCCAACAATAAAACCAAACTGCACAGCAGAGAGGATATGGCCCAATGCGGTGTTCCCCAGGCCAAATTCATTCGCAAGGTCGGGTATCACCGCATTACCGGCAAACCACAGTGATGTACATAAAAACTGTGCGAGCACTATAACCGGTAAAACCCGGCTGGCCATTTTGGGCATTTGGTACTTTTTTATTGCAACTTACATCAACCCTTTGATAATTTTATTTTACCGCCGCAGAACTTCATCTTTGAACAATAATAATCGGAACAAGTTCTGTACATTTACAAAAAAGTATTATTTATGAAGCTTTTTGTAACCGGACTGCCTTATGACCTTGATGATGCCGAACTGGAGGAAATATTCGAAAAATTCGGAACCATCACTTCTGCTAAAGTAGCTATTGACCGGGAAACCGGAAAGAGTCGTGGATTTGGATTTGTAGAAATGCCCGATAGTGCAGAAGCCAAAGACGCTATTGAGAACCTGAATGATATTTCGCTTGGCAAAAAACCGCTTGTTGTTAAAGAAGCGGAAGAAAAAGGGGGCAGTAAAGGCGGTGGATTTAATTCCAGGCCAGGGTTCAACCGTGATAATAACCGTTACAAGTAGACGATTATTAAGTTACCCTCTGCTTATCGCATGAGCACTGTAGAGCCCTGGCGATGGTGAATATTTCCATCTACGTCTACAGTTTCGATCATCCACACTACAGTCTGCATTTCCTGGAGAATATTACCGGTCTTGTCGTCCCATCCCGGCCGGTCATTCTACAGCCAGTTACTTAAATGATGTGGGCATGAGGATAGGGCTAAAACCAAATTGGAGCAAGTTTCCTTTTTGGTTATTCGGCTGTATGTATTGAGGCTAAGAAGTTTAAGGGCATTGGGCCAATAAACTATTGGTCCAATGACGTGGCTTAAATAACTACCACGCTGTTATTGCTGCCAAATACATTTACCTGCTGGGAGTCGGCTTCCGGATCATTGATCCACTCGGTTTCATTTACCAGGTATTTAAATTCGTGTTGGGTATCTTTTGGTAAAGAAACGTCACAGCTGAAACTGCCGTCTTTTTTCTTTTTCATCACAATAGCATTTTGCCAGTCGCTGTTTAATCCCAGTATCTCTACGGTCTCAGCATTTTCGGGACTAAGTATGAATTTCACCTTGCAATAGTCCTTGGTCTTAAAATAAGTCTTCTGTACCATTTTTATTTTTTTAGTGAATAAATGATCAGTGGTTTGTAACCTTAATCCCCACAACCCGAAAAAGTAACCCATGGAAAATTTTATAAGCAGCAATTCTATATCTTTTTTATCCACACCAGTGGAAAATAAAATGGTTAATCACATTTTTTTCACAGTAAGCCATTGAGCAGGTAAGGCCTTAAGTATTAGTAGTAATTTTAAAATAAAACTTTTGTAGATGTTCCGTATTTTTTCAAAGTTTATCGTTTTACTGGCAGGTATGCTGTTATTGAACAGCAGTTCATTGCGTGCGCAAAATAATTTCAAACTGAAGTTTGAGAATTCAGTTGTTTATGCGGGCATTGATATCGGTGCAAAAGGTGTAAAATTAAGTATCCTGGAAATTGGTAAAAATGCGCAGAAGAATGGCGCTTTCAATGTATTGAAAGATACTGCTGTAAACACCGATTTTATTTCATTTAATCAGGCTACTTACCAGGCTACACTGAACGGGTTGAGCAAATTGTATGATGCTGCATTAAAAGATTATAAAGTACCTGCTGACAACATTTTCACCGTTATCAGCAGCGGGGTAAAGATACAGGCCGATAAAGAAGATAAGGCAGAATGGATCAACCAGTTCATCAGTGCATTTAAAACAGCCATCAATGAACCCAACAGGCAGGTAGCTGTAATTGATGTGAAAGAAGAAGCGAGGTTGTCGCACCTCGGTATTGTACCCGACTCCAGGCGCTATACTACTTTTTTAATTGATATCGGTAGCGGTAACACGAAGGGCGGATATTTCCCCAATGGGAATACAAAGGACCTGAAACTTTTTCAACTGAGCTGGGGCACCAAGAGTACTGCCAATGCAACCGAAAAAAGATGTGAGAATGATAAGGGGATCGGTAACTATAAAAAGCAACTGGAACGTGTACTCTGGGGTGCCGAGAATTCGGAGATTGTTTATGCGGTTAATGAAAGCGGTGCTTATCCCATGAGTGATAATATAGCTTTCAGCGGTGGCATTGCCTGGTCACTGGCCAACCTTGTTTATCCCGAATTGATTGATAATTCGGTTGTGCCTGTTACTTATGATGACCTGGTAAAATTCAATGAAAGGCTGTATAGCAATTATGCCGGCATTAATGATTCGGCCATTTTAAAAACGATCACTGACAATGCTTTGGATAAAACAGCCATTGGTAAAGAGATTAAAAGGGTAAACCAGGTATTTGACCAGAAAGCCCTGATGGCGGGAACCGGGTTATTGCTGAAGATCATGCGGCAGTTTGAAGGGGTGTATGAAAAAAAACAATTCTTCCTGGTTAAGAACGGGCAGGTGGGATGGATATCTGCCTATGTAGATAAGACGATCAACAAATAAACGTCCATGTTCATAACAATATTCCTGCCTAATATACCCGCCTACCAATGAGAGATGCAAAATCTTTATTGTTAATTGTACTTTCCTTTTTATTGTTTGTCGTATCATTTACCCTGCTTTGGACCTGGGGTTACCGGGTATACATTAAATCGCCGGCCGACAGGGTAAAAACCGAATCGGTTCACAAAGATTCCCTTACTGCGGATAATGGTACCCGTGACTCCCTGCAAAAAATTTACAGCGCCACCATCAACAACCTTGATACCCATATTGATTCCACCTGGAACAATATGGATTCGCTCACGAACAGGCTTGACCTCAGGCTGGGCGAATTTTACCGGTTAAGAAGCGAGATCGCCGTACTGTTGAAAGACCATGGTACAACTGCTGATATAGAACTGGCCCGACAAAAGATTGCAGAACTGCAACAAAGGGTAAAAGACCTGTTGAATAAGAACCTTGATGTGGAATATGAGAATAAAAAACTGGCGGCTGTTCTGCAGCAACTCAGCGATAACAATAAAACTATTGTGCCAACTGTTCAGCGCACCACAAATGATAATAAGGTTCCTGCTGAAAAGACCGAGCCCCCTGTTGCCGGGTTTGCTGCAACAGACCTTCACCTTACTGCTATGATGACAAATGCTGATAGGGAACAGGAAACCTCCCTGGCACAGGAAACAGAGAAGCTGGTAGGGTCCATCGTATTAAAAAGCAATACGGTGCAGAATAATAATAATGAAGTAGTGGTTGTAGTTTTGCAACCCGATGGCCAGGTATTAAAAAATTCGGCATGGGAATCGGGTACTTTTTTATCTGATGAAGGGAAAAAGGTATACTCCTATAAACTCCGCTTTGATTATAGCCGTGGTGAAGCCAAGCGCTTATTTTTTTCCTTAAGTGCTGATAGCTACCAGAAAGGAAATTATACCATGCAGGTATATTATAATGGTTTGCTGATAGGAAAAATGCTGAAGACATTATCGTGATAATGCAGCTAAAATTTTAGACCAATCTCATTTGCTATTGGTCATTACTCCCCGAAACCTATAAAAATATCCCTGTTACGAGAAATGCAGCACAAAGGATAAAAAGCATGATGAGCAGCGGATAGATGAACCGCCACCAGGCTTTCAAACTAACGTTAACGAGTGCCAGCGAAGGAAGTATCAAACCGGTAGGTGTCATAAAACCCATGATGCCCATGCCAAAGAGGTAAGTGTTAACGATTTCACGCCCGGGCACATTTACAATTATTGCCAACGCACCCATGATAGGCATGGTGAGTACCGCCATACCCGACGAAGAGGAAATGAAAAGGGTGAATACCATAAAAAGTGCCAGCAGCACTACAATGAATATCGCAGGTGGCATATTGCCCACCAGTTTTGCAGAATAATAAAGAATGGAATCGCTGATATGCCCGTCATTCAACATGATTGTTACACCCCTTGCCACACCAACGATAAAGGCTACACTCAGCAGGCCTTCAGCACCTTTGATGAACTGTGTCACAAATACTTTTTCTTTCATCCGCAGCAATAGGGCCAGCAGGATGGAAGAAGCTAAAAACAGTGATGACATTTCGAGCAGCCACCAATCCAGGAATACCACGCCACCAATCATTACAAGGAAAGTGGTTAAAAATAACAAGAGCAGCAATTTGGTCCTTATATCCAGTTTGGGAACGGGTGCATCACTGGTGACAATGTCTTCGTAGGGAGATCTTACTTCCCCGTCGACCCTATAAACCAATGAAGCCGTTGGGTCTTTCTTCACTTTATTGGCATAGCGAACCAGGTACCAGATGGTAAGTGCCGTGGAAGCAATGAACATCAGCACACGGCCATACAATCCATCCGACCAATTCACCCCGGCTGCATTGGAAGCGATGATAGTGGAGAAGGGATTGGTAAAAGAAGAAAGTGTTCCCAGCTGTGTCCCTGCAAAGATAACAGCAACGGGTACCAGCAGATCGTAGCCGGCTGCCAGGAAGAGAGGGACCATCACCGGGTAAAACACCAAGGCCTCTTCTGCCATGCCATACGAAGCACCGGCAAAAGAAAAAAGGAAAGTGAGGATGATGATGAGCCAGGCTTCCCTGCCTTTCATGGTATGGGTAAGTGAGGTAAGCCCTTTTACCATGGCGCCCGATTGGTGAAAGATATTCATGAAACCGCCGATCACCAGGATAAATAAAATGATATCAACGGTATCATAAATGCCTTTGAGCGGTGCCTGTAATATTTTAATGAAGCCCTGCCCATTCCTTGCCAGGTGATGATAAGTGCCGGGTACCGATACCGGTTTGCGGATAGCGCCCGCTTTAAATTTTTCGGGGGAAATATGTATCTGCAGGCTGTCGAGTGTTCTTTGTGTAAATGGCAATGCAGTATCTCCTTTTGGGGAGGTGATGATAAAACTATTGTCTTTATACAACAATGTACTGTATTGCCCGGCCGGTACCAGCCAGGTGGCAATGGCAGCAATAATTATTACCAGCAGTAAAATGGTAATGGGGGAGGGAATGGTCCTTTTTTTTGCCATGGTTGTTTTTATCAGCATTGAATGTAAGGAATTTTATTATTCCTTATCGTTATACCCGGCAATGACTATACGGTTAAACTGTTTATTTTAGCAGGATGAAAGCAGCTTCCATCAATGAATTAAGGCAGGAATTGAATAACAGTTCCCAGCAGCAACTGGCCGAACTTTGTGTACGGCTTGCCCGCTTTAAAAAAGAGAATAAGGAACTGCTCACCTATCTTTTGTTTGAAGCCTTTGATGAAGCCACATACATTGAAAATGTGAAAAAGGAAATGGAAGATCAGTTTGCAGCGATCAATACCGCTAACTTATTCTTTGTAAAGAAAAGCCTGCGGAAGATATTACGAATAACGGCAAAGTATATACGATATACCGGTTCTGCAGAAGCAGAAATCGGCCTGCTGCTGCATTTTTGTAAAACCCTGGAAGCATCCGGTATCCCATTTGCCGGAAGCCCTGTACTGGTTAATATTTACCAGAACCAGCTAAAAAAGATCGATAAGGCGATTGCTACCCTGCACGAAGACCTCCAATACGAATACCTGAAGGAATTGAAACAACTGACCCGCTAAATGTTTTGTGTAAATAAAAATTTCGTACTTTCAACCATCAACTATACAACTATGCCAAGGTCTAAAAAGAGAAAACATCACCATGATCACCACACCCCGCCCAGCCTTATAAAAACCGGAAAAAAAAGAAACGCTGTTTTGGTTGCTGTTGTATTCTTCGGATTACTGGGTTTGGGCATCGCTTATTTTGCTGCAGGGGCTTCAATCGGTTGGTTAATTGCGGGTGCCGCTGTTGGAGCTTTGGCAGGCTATTTCTTCGGTCGCCAGATCGATAGCGCGGCTTCAAAAAAATGAGCTGTAAGCAAAAACTTTCCGAATACTGAGATTCATTCGCCCAGACTTATGCAGGTATGTGCATAATCTGCGGCCCCCCAGCCTTGCAAAATGGCAAACTAATTATTACATTGTAAAGATTGTAATAATAAACCCACTAAAACTTTAACTATGGACATCAAAAAATTGCTCATGGGAGGAATAGTAGCTGGAATACTCTTCTTCCTTTTAGGTTGGTTGGCTTATGGGACACTTTTAAGGACTTTCTTTATGAATCATCCCGGAACAGTAATGGGAGTTGACAGGCCTGATAAGGAGATCCAGTTTTTATACCTTGTTATTGGTAACCTTGCTTTGGGTTTTACTTTGGCTTTTATTTTTACAAAGTCAAATGTAAATTCACTCAGTTCAGGCCTGGTTACGGGTGGATTGATAGGATTACTTTTCAGCGTAGGCATTAATTGTATGATGTATGCCACCACAAATATAGTCAGCAAAACAGCGATGGCTGCCGGTGTTGCAACAGATACTGTAATGTGGGCTATTGCCGGGGCAGTTGTTGGGGCAATGATGGGAATGGGTAAAAAAGCCACCTGACCTCTTTAATTATTTAATGACCGTATACATGTAACCTCATTTATAGCCAGGGCTATGAATGAGGTTATCTTTTACGTGACCAGAAAGATCATTGTTTATAATTCCCTTTGAATTCTTTTTTAAATTTCAGGAACTCGGGTATCGATACATTTTGCACATAACCGTTATCGGGATGGTTGTAGATATATTCCTGGTGGTATTCCTCTGCTTTATAGAATTTTGAAAAAGCTACCAGTTCAGTAACGATCTTATTCCTGTACTTTTTTAGGTCAGTAAGCCTTTTGATCTCTGCCTGTATGGCCTGTTTTTCTTTTTCAGTGCGGTAAAAAGCGATAGAACGGTATTCGGTTCCCATATCATTACCCTGCCTGTTCAGCGTAGTAGGATCCTGGCTGGCAAAAAAGGCAGCAACAAGCGTTTCATAACTGATCTTTGATGGGTCATAATAAACCTGAACGGTTTCAGCATGTCCTGTTTCACCACTGGCTACCTGTTCGTAATCAGGATTGGTGGTAGTGCCGCCGCAATAACCCGATACAGCATCCCTTACACCCACGAGGCTTTGAAAAACGATCTCCGCATGCCAGAAACACCCTTCCGAAAAAGTTGCAATGGCTTCATTGGCTGTTGGCGACTGTTTAACCGCCCGGGGTATTTTGGTGTCGGTAATTTGCGTTTGCGCACAGGAAATAAAACCTGCAAGCGTAATAAGTGTTACAAAAAATGATTTCATTATCATATTATTTCACAAATAAACGGAATAGTTAAGGATTAGGTTTGGTTAAAACTGTTAAGGTTTAGCAAACAGTGGTACAAATTTAGTACCCGAACGGGGAATTAATAATCAATTGCAATGAATAATACTGGGGATATATCTTTCCTCTGATCAGAAATGGTAACTGCAGGAGAATTATTAATGCTTAATTACTAATTGGTTTAAATTAGCAGCCAGAACATACCGATATGATAAAACACACCATCTTTTTTTTAATAACATGCTTATTCACTGCCAATACCTGCTTTTCACAAAAGGAACAAAAATTTACAGCGGAGATGAAAAAGGAAATGTGCGATAAGGTGAAGGAAGCCGCCCAACATGCCTGGCAGGGCTATAAACAATATGCCTGGGGCGCCGATGACCTGAAACCATTGACGCGGACACCTAAAACATGGTATAAAACATCCATGCTGATGACACCGGTTGATGCTTTTGACACTTTTACACTATTGGGGCTTACCACCGAAGCAAAGGAAGCAAAAGAACTCATTTTATCCAGACTGAGTTTTAATATTGACAATGATGTGCAGGTTTTTGAAATAACGATCCGCCTGCTTGCCGGCCTGCTCACCGCCTATGAACTGGATGGCAATAAAAAATTCCTGGCACTTGCTGAAGACCTGGGCAAAAGGCTGATGCCGGCATTCAATACAACTACGGGTATGCCATACCGGTATGTTCACCTGCAAACCGGTAAAACAAGGGATGGCATCAATAACCCCGCCGAAATAGGCACCCTGATGATGGAGTTTGGTAAACTGTCGAAACTTACCGGCAACAATACCTATTATGATGCTGCCAAAAAAGGAATGATGGAAGTGTACAAAAGAAGAAGCCCCATTGACCTGGTGGGTGAACAGATCGATGTAAATACCGGCAAATGGGTGAGTACACAAAGCCATATCAGCGGCTATATTGATTCCTATTACGAGTACATGTATAAAAGCTGGTTGCTTTTTGGCGATAAGGATTTTAAAACGGCTTTTGAAACACATAATAAAGCGATAAAAAAATACCTTGTATATCCCACAGACCATGGTTCATTCATGCGGCATGTAGATATGAATACGGGCGCCGAAACCGCTACCACTTATGGGGCACTGGATGCTTTTTATGCAGGGCTTTGTGCATTCTCGGGTGATTTGGAAACCGGAAAGCGAATACAGGAAGCTAACTATTACATGTGGACGAAGTTTAACATTGAGCCCGAAGAATTCAATTTTAAAACCGATACCCTGATGAGCGCTCATTATATTTTACGGCCTGAAAACCTGGAGAGCTGTTTCTATATGTACCGGCTTACCGGGCAGGACAAATACCTTTGGCAGGGGAAACTGATGGTAAACAGTATACTTGATCATTGCAGGAATGATGTGGGATTTGCTTCATTGAAAAATGTGCAGACCTATGAAAAAACTAATTCTATGGAAAGTTTTTTCTTTGGAGAAACACTGAAATATGCTTACCTGATATTTGCACCCCAATCGATGCTGGACCTTAAAAAAGTAGTGCTTACAACAGAAGCACATCCATTCAGGATAGTATCAAAACGTAAATAATAACCCGCGACCTTTTAAAGATCTTTATACATGGCAACAAACCGCAATGCCGCAGTTGGATTTATTTTTATCACCCTGCTTATTGATGTCATAGGTTTTGGTATCATTATACCGGTAATGCCTAAACTCATTTCGCAATTAAAGCACGTGGACGTTAGCACGGCTTCCAAGTACGGGAGCTTTCTGATGTTTGCCTATGCAGGTGCGCAATTTTTATGCGCACCGGTGCTGGGCAACCTGAGTGACAAGTATGGCCGCCGGCCCGTATTATTATTTTCATTGTTTGGTTTCGGTATAGATTATCTGTTTATGGCGCTGGCACCCAGCTATGGCTGGTTATTTGTGGGCCGGATTATTGCAGGGATCACCGGCGCAAGTTTTACTACCGGTGCCGCATACATCGGTGATGTAAGCACGGCAGAGAACAGGGCAAAAAATTTCGGTATGATCGGCGCTGCTTTCGGTCTTGGTTTCATCATCGGCCCTTTGCTGGGAGGGATGTTGGGCAAACTTGGGCCACGTTTTCCTTTTTATGCGGCAGCTGCATTGGCATTGTTGAACTGGACTTATGGTTATTTTGTTTTGCCCGAATCATTAAAGAAAGAGAACCGGCGGCCTTTTAACTGGAAGCGGGCAAACCCGGTGGGTTCATTATTGCATTTAAAAAAATATCCCGCCATCCGCGGCCTGGCAGTTTCTATACTGCTGGTTTATATTGCTGCACATGCCGTAATGAGCAATTGGAGTTATTTTGGTATCTATCGCTTTAAGTGGGATGAAAGGATGGTAGGAATTTCATTAGGTGCAGTAGGATTACTGGTGGGAATTGTGCAAGGCGTATTGACAAGGGTCATCAATCCGAGGTTCGGCAATGAGCGGAGTATCTATATCGGATTAGGTTTATATTCGGCTGGCATGTTATTGTTTGGCCTGGCCACGCAAAGCTGGATGATGTTTGTCTTCTTAATTCCATATTGTCTTGGAGGCATTGCCCAGCCTGCATTACAAGCTGTGATGTCGGGGCATGTACCCCGTACCGAGCAGGGCGAACTGCAGGGAGGTGTTACTTCTTTGATGAGTGCCGCTGCCATCATCGGGCCTTTACTGATGAATAATTTATTCTTTTACTTTACAAGGGATACCGCCCCGGTCAATCTGCCTGGTGCGCCTTTTTTATTGGGATCATTCCTGATGTGCTGCAGTGCCATTGTTGCCTACCGCACATTGCGTAAGAAAAAACCTGGTATGTTATGAGTACAGGGATCAATGCATATAAAAATATTTTTTTCATTGGAGTAGCTGGTGTTGGCATGAGTGCCATTGCACAATACCTGGCTGGCACCGGTAAAAAAATAAGTGGCAGCGACCGTTATTTTGTTCCTGGCGATTTTAATGATACACGCAATAAACTGGAAGCAGCGGGGATAGAATGTTTTTTACAAAACGGCAACGGCATCACAACAGCAACTGATCTTGTTGTGGTATCAACAGCAGTGGAAGATACGGTTGTTGAAGTAATCAAAGCAAAAGAACTGGATATACCCATCATCAAACGTTCCGAATTGCTGGCGCTGATCGCAAAAAGTAAAAAGACCATTGCAGTAGGCGGCACATCAGGTAAAAGTACTACCAGTGCCATGTTATTTGATATCCTTGAATTAGCGGGTATGCGTCCCAGTATTATCAGCGGTGCCGGTTTAATAAGTATCATCAGGGAAGGGAAGATCGGCAATGCAAAAGTAGGGGAAGGGGAATGGCTGGTGATAGAAGCCGATGAAAGTGATGGCTCTATTGTACAATATGAGCCTGAAATAGGATTATTATTGAATGTGGATAAGGACCACCAGGAGATCGATGAATTGATGAACATTTTTACCAGGTTTAAAAATAACAGTAAAAAATTCATTGTCAACCGGTCGAATGCATTAGCCAGGCAATTGTCACAAAACATCGAACATGATTTTTCTGTTGAAGAAAATTCCGGGGCAGGTTATATTGCTGCTGCATTTAAGCAAAGTGGCTTCGAAATAACATTCACCATCAACGGTTCACCATTCACCATAAATACCATCGGTAAGCATAATATGGAAAATGCCCTGGCCGCTGTTACTGTTGCCAATCAAATAGGGGTTGAACTCCAAACCTGTGCTGCAGCATTGCAACACTATGCAGGCATATACCGCCGAAGCCAGGTGCTGGGCAATAAGCGAGGCATTTGGGTAATTGATGACTATGCACATAACCCGGTAAAATGTGCGGCAACCATTGCTGCCTGCCAGCCCGTAGCCAAAAAAGTTATCGCGTGGTTTCAGCCACATGGCTATGGCCCTACAAAATTTTTACGCAATGATTTTGTAAAAGAGATTGCAGCTGTATTAAGGCCAGCCGATGAGATATGGATGAGCGAAATATTTTATGCAGGTGGCACTGCGGTAAAAGACATTTCGGCCAATGACCTTATCAATGATATTAAAGCCCTGGGTAAGCAGGCATTTTTTGTAGAAGACCGCAACGATTTGTTAACTGAATTACTACCGCATTTATCCGGTGATTCTGTCTTACTTTTAATGGGCGCAAGGGACCCATCACTGGAACAGTTTGGAAAAGAGGTGTGGGATAAATTATAGGTTCATGAGTGATAGCTGTTGTGCCGGCCCAGCCATAAACGCCCGGCAAACGCTCCGTGAACCCAACAATAACAAAAAATGACAACCCTGGTAACCAACATACAGCAACTGATCGGCACAAGGGAAGAAACAAAACTTCTCAGGGGCAGCGGGTTATCGCAATTACCTTCCATTGAAAATGCATTTCTTTTGATTGAAGATGGCATCATTGCGGATTATGGCGCCATGTATGAACTGGAAATAAAAGTTCCCCAGCTGCCCAAACATATGATTGATGCACAGGGTCAGTTGGTATTACCGGCCTGGTGCGATAGCCATACCCATATTGTTTTTGCTAAAAGCCGTGAAGAAGAATTCATTGATAAGATAAAGGGGATGAGTTATGCCGATATCGCGGCAAAGGGTGGCGGTATTTTAAATTCTGCCAATTAATTGAATGAAGCTACCGAAGATGAATTGTTCAGCAATGCGTGGAAAAGACTGGAAGAACTGAGTAAACTGGGCACAGGAGCCATTGAAATAAAAAGCGGTTATGGGTTAACGGTAGAGGGGGAGTTGAAAATGCTCAGGGTGATAAAAAGATTAAAGGAGAAATCGGGTTTAAGCATCAAAGCTACATTCCTGGGTGCACATGCCTATCCATTGCAATATAAGGAGAACCACGACGGATATATCGACAGTATCATCAATGAAATGCTGCCAGTTATTGCCAAAGAGAAACTGGCCGATTACATCGATGTGTTTTGTGAGACCGGTTTTTTTTCACCCCCGGAAATGGAAACCATCTGCAAAGCAGGGAAGATACATGGGCTAAAACCAAAGCTGCACGTGAATCAACTCAATAGTATCGGGGGCATCGATACGGCCATAAAACTTGGTGCCCTTTCAGTTGATCACCTGGAAGCAATGACGGATGATGATATCAAATCATTAAGTGACTCATCTGTCATTGGCACCCTGCTGCCAACAGCTGCATTCTTTTTGCGGCTGGATTACCAGCCCGCAAGAAAATTAATTGAAGCCGGTGCAGCCATAGCATTGGCATCTGATTATAATCCCGGTTCATCACCCAGTGGCAATATGAATTTTGTAATTGCTTTAAGCTGCATACAAATGCAAATGTTGCCCGAAGAAGCCATCAATGCAGCTACCATCAATGGTGCTTATGCCATGGAACTGGAGAGAGAATTGGGTAGTATTTCTATTGGTAAAAAAGCCAATCTTATCTTTACAAAACCAATACCTTCATTGGCGTATTGGCCTTATTCGTTTGGAAATAACCTGATAGATAAAGTAATGATAAACGGAGAGATTATTTAAATTGTTAATTCCTAATTTTACTAACAGCATGCAACTCATAGAATGTGTCCCCAACTTCTCCGAAGGAAATGATCCTGCCATCATCAGCCAGATCACTGATGAAATAGAATCTGTAGAGGGTGTTCGCCTCCTTAATGTAGATCCGGGCAAGGCAACTAACCGGACTGTAGTAACCATGGTAGGTGAGCCGGCTAAAGTGATCGATGCCGCATTCAAAGCCATAAAAAAAGCAGGTGAACTGATCGATATGAGCAAGCACAAGGGTGAGCATCCTCGAATGGGTGCCACAGATGTATGCCCGCTGATACCCATTGCCAATATCAGTATGGAAGAAACAGCCAGGTTTGCGCAGCAATTGGCTAAAAGGGTGGGAGATGAATTACAATTACCGGTTTACCTCTACGAAGCTGCCCAAACCGATAAGAGCCGCAGCAATTTATCGGTTATCCGTGCGGGTGAGTATGAAGGCTTTGCCCAAAAAATAAAACAACCAGAATGGAAACCAGATTTTGGCCCGGCTGTTTTTGATACCCGGCGTGGTGCCACGGTTATTGGTGCAAGGGATTTTTTGGTGGCCTATAATGTAAATCTTAATACAACCTCCACCCGCAGGGCCAACGCCATCGCTTTTGACGTGCGGGAAGCCGGAAGGAATACCGTGAAGAATGGTGTTAAAATAAATACACCCGGCACTTTAAAAAGCGTAAAAGCCATTGGCTGGTTCATTGAAGAATATGGTGTGGCGCAAATATCCATGAACCTTACCAACATCAATATCACACCCGTGCATATCGCTTTTGATGAAGTGTGCAAAAAAGCAGCCAACAGGGGTATACGCGTAACCGGTAGTGAGCTGGTTGGCCTGATCCCCCTAAAAGCCATGCTGGATGCCGGAAAATATTTTTTAAAAAAGCAGCAGCGTTCAACCGGCATAAGTGAAAAGGAACTGATCAAGATCGCCATCAAGTCAATGGGACTGGATGAACTAAATCCCTTTAAACCTGAAGAAAGAATAATTGAATATATGCTTAACGATAACACTAACAACAAACTCATCGGCATGACACTCAGTGATTTTGCTGATGAAACGGCCAGTGAAAGTCCGGCCCCGGGCGGTGGTTCCATTGCAGCATATATTGGCTCCCTCGGTATTGCATTGGGTACCATGGTGGCCAATCTTAGCAGTCATAAAAAAGGTTGGGACAACCGCTGGGAAGAATTCAGTAACTGGGCCGAGAAAGGGGAACAGTATAAAAATGAATTACTGCGTTTAGTGGATGCCGATACCCAGGCCTTTAACCAGATCATGGCAGCATTTGCGTTGCCAAAAAGTAGTGAAGAAGAGAAAGCCATCCGCAGCAAAGCCATACAGGATGCCACCAAACACGCCATTGAAATCCCTTTTAAAGTGATGGAAGCCGCATACGGAAGTATGGAAGTGATAAAAGCCATGGCGGAAACGGGTAACCCCAATTCTGTTTCGGATGCGGGCGTGGGTGCCTTATGTGCACGCAGCGCTGTGATAGGCGCTTTCCTCAATGTGCGTATCAATGCCGGAAGTTATGATGATAAGGCCTATGTAACGGATATCATTAAACGAGGTGGCGAAATACTCAGCAATGCCATTGCAATGGAAACAGCAATATTAGACGTGGTGAATGGGAAGATAGGTATTTAGTAAGGATCAAGCGTGGCCGCTCTAATCACCGTTCTTAACTTCGGCGCAGGAAAAATCGATACTGCCCCAATGATGAAAACGAATCTTTTTAAGCTAGCCTAGTTTTTGTTTTCGCCCAGGGGAGATCTGCCACCCAACAATTTACCTTGTCGCAAATCCCCGATTTTTACTACATTTAAAGTGATTAAACAGTTTCTGCATCAATACTTGAAAAGTTTCCATCATGAAAAAAATTACCATTACATCTTTATTGATTTTTGCAATCGCATGTACGGCAATTGCCCAGCCCACGGGTAAAAAGATTTTTACTGCGGCCGATTACGAGCAGGCTACAAAATTTTTAGGTCTTAATACCAATAAGCTGGTTGACAGGACCAGTGTCAACCCCACCTGGCTTGATGGTGGAAAATTCTGGTATTCGATTGGAACGCCCACCGGTAAAGAATATGTACTGATAGACGCTACAGACGGAAAAAGAAAGACAGCTACCGATCTTAAATCATTGCTGCCTGATGCTTCACCGGAAAAAAAGCAAAACACGAGGAGAAATTTCTCTGCAGAAGTTCTTTCGCCCGACGGGAAAAAAGCAGCGTTTATCCGTAACTGGAATTTATGGATAAGGGATGTTGATACAAAAAAAGAAACCCAGCTCACCACAGATGGCGTGGAAAATTTTGGTTATGCAACAGATAATGCAGGATGGAAGAAAAGCGAACAGGCCATCTTACTTTGGTCGCCCGACTCAAAAAAGATAGCCACATTTCAACAGGACCAGCGCAATGTAAGTGATATGTACCTCGTTTCTGCCAATTCAGGTGCGCCCAAATTATCTTCTTGGAAGTACCCCTTACCGGTAGATAAAGATATCATCCGTATCCAACGGGTGATCATTGAAGTGGATAATGCAAAAGTCATCCGTCTGAATATCCCTGCAGATCCCAGGCGGGGAACGCTTTGCGATGATATTTCCTGCTCGGGTAATTTTGATGACAATGAGTGGAATGCCGATGCAACAAAACTGGCATTCGTTTCCACCTCGCGTGACCACAAAGAAGAAAAAATGCGGATAGCCGATGCCGTAACCGGCGATGTGAAAGAAGTGTTTGAAGAAAAAGTGGCCACGCAGTACGAATCAGGACAAGGGAAGATCAACTGGCATTGGCTGGCTGCCACCAATGAGATCATCTGGTATTCGGAACGTGATAACTGGGGCCATCTTTATTTATACAATGTAACTACGGGGCAATTGAAGAACCAGGTTACAAAGGGAGATTTTGTAGTTACCCGCTTATTGAAAGTAGACGAACAGAAGCGGGTGTTATTTTTTGAAGCCAATGGAAAAGAAAAGGGAAGGGATCCTTATTTCAGCCATTTTTACCGCATTGATTTTGATGGACAACACCTGCAACTATTGACACCCGAAGATGGCAATCATGATATTGACCTGTCGCCCGACGGGAATTATTTCACCGATAATTATTCAAAACCTGATGTGGCACCAACAGCCGTGTTAAGGGATATGAACGGAAAACTTATCGCTACACTTGAAAAAACTGATATCTCCCGCTTAACAGCAACAGGATGGAAAGCACCTGAACCCATTACGGTAAAATCACGCGACAGTAAATGGGACCTGTATGGATTGATGTTCAGTCCTACAACACTTGATAAGACAAAAAAATATCCTGTCATCAATTATATCTATCCCGGCCCGCAGGGTGGAGGAGTGGGTAGCCGCTCATTTTCAGTTTCAAGAAGTGATCACCAGGCATTGGCCGAACTTGGATTCATTGTCGTGATCATTGACGGCACTTGTAACCCCGACCGGTCTAAGTCATTCCATGATGTGTGTTATGGAAATATGGCTGATAATACCCTGGAAGACCAGGTATCCGGTTTGAAGCAACTGGCTGCAACACGTCCGTATATGGACCTTGACAGGGTAGGTGTGTGGGGACATTCCGGTGGCGGTTATGCGACAGCCGCTGCGATGTTCCGTTACCCCGATTTTTATAAAGTGGGTATCTCAGAATCCGGCAACCACGATAACCGCATTTATGAAGATGATTGGGGCGAACGCTATATCGGCCTGTTGGTAAAAGATGCAAAAGGAAAATCAAATTATGAAGATCAGGCCAATCAAAATTTTGCATCGGGCCTCAAGGGCAAACTGATGCTTGCACACGGTGGAATGGATGATAATGTACCACCCTATAATACTTACCTTGTAATAGATGCATTGATAAAGGCCAATAAAGATTTTGACCTCGTTATCTTTCCCCAGGCAAGGCATGGCTATGGTGCCGACAGTTATTATATGATGCGCAGGCGATGGGATTATTTTGTGCGTTATTTACAAGGCGCCGAGCCACCGAAGGAGTTTAAGATCAAGCCGTAGTTGTAATGGTGAATGGTCAGTGATCAATCGTGAATGTAATTCCTGATGACTGGTTCCTGTACAGTTTACAAAAGTTTCTGTGTTCACTATTGGCAACCACTTCCTCCCAGATTGTTTTTGCCATCCCTGGAATTTTTCTTAACTTTTATACTTTCAATCTACAGCAGTGCGAAAGTTCAGTGACTTTTATAAAAATAGAATACGGTCTTATTGTTTCGTATTGATACCGGTAATTTTATTAAGTGTTCCTGCCAGTGCACAAAACTGTCCTCCTAATATTGATTTTGAATCGGGGAATTTTAATGGCTGGACATGCTATACAGGTAATGTAGCAGCAGTTGGCGGCGGCAATGTAATTTCACTTACATCATCGGGCGGCCCTGTTTACGGCAGGCATACCATGTATTCTTCGTTCCCGGGCGACGGGTATGATCCTTATGGTGGATTTCCGGTGAATTGTCCCAATGGCAGCGGTCATTCTATCCGGCTGGGAAACGACCTGGGTGGTGGTGAGGCAGAAGGAATATCTTATGAATTCACGATTCCTGCAGGACAAAATTATTATAGTCTTATCTATCATTACGCCGTTGTATTCCAGGATCCAAATCACCAGGAGAATGAACAACCCCGGATGGAAATTGAGATTACCAATGTAACAGACAATGCTGTCATCAATTGCGCTTCTTTTACATTCATCCCGTATGGAACCGTATTACCTGGTTTTCAGTTATCACCAAATCCCGGCACTTCCACACCGGTATGGTACAAAGACTGGTCGGCCGTTTCCATTAACCTGGATGGTAATGCCGGAAAAACCATCAGGCTTTTTTTTAAAACAGCTGATTGTACTTTCAGAAGGCATTTTGGCTATGCGTATATTGATGTTAATTCTGAATGCAGCGGTTCTTTTGTGGGCGCATCTTATTGTCCGGATGATACTGCGGTAAATGTTTTGGCGCCTTATGGTTACCAGGGTTATCATTGGTACAATATTAACTTTACACAACTCCTGGGAACAGACCAGTTGCTTACCCTGAGGCCTCCACCACCTTCGGGTACAACCGTTACCGTTATACTAACGCCTTATGATGGTTATGGCTGCCTGGATACTTTATATGCACGCTTATTGGATACTTTAAAACTAACTGCAAATGCCGGAGCAGATGTTGTTTCCTGTAACCATAACCCCGTACCGATCGGAAGTCCTCCCAGGTCGGGAGTTATTTATAGATGGAGCCCGCCGACGGGGTTAACAGATCCTGATATCGCCAATCCATATGCAAATCCGGATATCACCACTACTTATGCCCTTAAAGTTACATCTACCGGTGGCGGGTGCCTGCAGAGAGATACGGTGGTTGTTACCGCTGATGTACTGGATAGTGCAATGGAACTGATCGGGAAAGATACCTATTGTACCGGTAACGGGGATAGTGCTTTGCTGAAAGTGAAGCAGGCAGACAGTATCCAGTGGTTCAGGGATAATATTGCTATTGCCGGAGCCAACCAGGCCCAGTACCGTGTAACACAAACAGGATCATACTTTGCACTGCTTTTTAGTTTCAAGGGCTGTATCCTTGCTACAGCAGCAAGACAGGTTACTATTGCTTCAATACCGGTTCCGGGCATTACTGTTTCCGCACCTGTACAATGCCTGGTTGGAAATAAATTTGTGTTTACCAATACCAGTACCAACGCAGTTGGCCCTATGCAGTACCTGTGGACATTCGGGGATAATACCAGCGCTACGGCAAGAGACGTTGCACATGTGTATAAAAAAGCGGGCGTATACAAAGTGAAAATGTATGTGAGCAGTATTG
>JAYWAN010000219.1:0-8157 GCA_043782405.1 Chitinophagaceae bacterium | reverse complement strand
AAAAAACTGATGCCATCCGGAAACTTAACCGTACTGGTTACAAAAGCATAATAGGCAGGAAAAAATGTAGTAGTAATTACCAGGTTGTAAACTGAATTGGCCCAGTCGTACATGGCCCATCCATTGATAACTTTTTTAGAAGCAGTTTGCATGGCAATAAAATGAGCACTGAAAGTACTAAAAATCAGTGTACCGTTATTCAATTATTCCTCAGGAGCCCCATATCCATACTTTCAAGAAGTATAATGCAGGAGACAGGAATATGGTAATGACCTGGATCAATACAAAAAGTAAAATGATGAGGCTGATGCTGTTGACCAGTCCCTTTGTAGTCTTCCTGAAATACAGCCAGTCATAAAATGCATAGGAATAGTAAAACAGTATCCATACGATATAAACAGTATCCAGGATATCTATCCATTTTGTTCCGTTTGCGAGGAGATAGACCGGGAAAAATATTATTTTAAACAGGGATACTTCACCAATAAAAAAAGCATTGGCCACAAGATGCTCACCATAAAAATATTTCTTTTCCTTATAAAGCAGCCAGGTGATAAATGCAATGATGGGGAATTGAACAAGAAAAATGACCGAGGTCCATTGTGTTACAAACTGGTCGATGTTCTTACCGGTGGAGGCACCCGTTTGGGCATCTTTTAACCAGTCCTCATAAATGCCGCTGGAACTGCCGTGAATGTTGAAGCTGATGTACAAAAAAGCGTAAAGGCCACCAATAAATAAGACGAATTTCAAGGGCTTGTAATGCCGCTGGCGGTCGCCGTTAAAATAGCGGCGGATGCTTTCGCCCGGTTGTTTAATGAAGGCCCATGCACTGAAGAGGAGGCCATGTTCCAGGTCTAAAAAAACATCCGGGATACTTTTGAATACGCTGGCCGTGGTAATGCGCCGGGGATTCATTAACTCACTGCAATGCGTACAATGCTCGCCGTTACCCGGCTTTCCGCAAGAGGGGCATATACGTTCAATTATTTCAACCGGTGCATTTTCCAAACAATAGCGATTTATTTACTGGGCCGGTTGTACTGGTGTTTGTTGAGGTGTATCAAGATTATTTAAATCCATTTTTTTGTAAGCAAATGTCTTAAAGGTTTCAAAGGTGTTATTGGTCAATTCAACATTCACCGGGGAGCCGTTAAAGATACTGTCTGAAACGAGGTTGCCAATCACATAAAATGACCTGTCATCAACGCCTGCCAATTTATCTTTTTCACTTACCATACGAAAACAGAAAATACCGTTAGTCTTACACAACTGCATGCTCTTGGTATCCTTGGAGTTATTGTTTTGAGCGCTGTCAATATAGGCAAACAACTCGGCAGTATGCCTGGCCTGCTCTGGTGTTACACCTTCTTTATAATATACCTCTATCGGACCTTTGGTTACCTTCTTGCCATAATCAGAACAACCGGCTATAAGTAAGGAAAGCGCGAGTAACAGACTTAATGATTTTAAAATTTTCATGATCGATCAGTTTTTAGTTTAGGGTACATAGTTAATAATTTAATTCCAATTGGCATATACCCTGTGCAAGGTATTTTATGCTTTCAGGTAACCGGTATAGATCAATACCAGTAATACAACGCCCAGTATCACCCGGTAATATCCCCATATTTTGAAACCATGTTTCTTCAAAAACCCAATGAAGAATTTAATGGCCAGGAGGGCTACCACAAAAGCCACCAGGTTACCAATGGCCAGTTGCTGTATCTCGTGACCGGAAAAACCACCATTGGACTTATAATATTTATACAACTTATAGCCCGTGGCAGCCAGCATGGTGGGTACAGCAAGGAAGAAAGAGAATTCCGCAGCGGCACTCCGCGTAAGTTTTTGCTGCATGCCGCCAATGATAGATGCGGCACTCCTGCTTACGCCGGGGATCATGGCGATGCATTGCCAAACGCCAATTAAAAAAGCTTTGCCATAAGGTATCCTTGATTCTTTATCAATAGTAGGATTATTGAAAACCTTATCAATGAAAATAAGGATAATACCGCCCGCCAGCATGGAAATGGCCACGGTAGTGGAACTTTCGAGCAGGACATCAATTTTTTTAGAAAAAAGAAATCCCAGGATAAGGGCGGGTATAACGGCAACGGCTAACTTAACATAGAACTGCCACCGTTTAAAGTCAACGAATTTTTTCCAGTATAAGACCACCACGGCCAGTATGGCACCCAGCTGTATGGCTACTGTAAATACTTTAGTGAAATCATTTTCGGTGAGCTGTAATATTTTTTCGGTGATGATCATATGGCCCGTTGAAGAGATGGGTAAAAATTCGGTAAGGCCCTCAACGATGCCAATGATGAGTGATTGCAGTGTATCCATTTTGATCAGTGGTTGGTTAAAGTAAAAATGCGCTGTAATATACAGCGCATTCCAAATTATTCCAGTATTAAATTAGTTATTTGCTTTTGGTTTTTTCATGATGGCAAAAATCTCTATCACCAGTCCGGCAACAATCAGCAGGGGGGCGATAGTGATACGGGTGGTGCTGTACACCTCACTGTCATTAAACACTTTGGGGTCGTTGCTTTTACCGCCCGCCATTAAAAAAAATCCAAGTGCCATCACGGCAAGTCCTGCCAGCATCCATATATAATTCTCTTTTCCAAATAAAATGTTATTAGTGCTGGTGGCAGGCGCTGCTGTCTTCTTTTCGTTACTCATATTGATTGGTTAAGGTTGCAAATTAATATAAATCATCCAGTTTCATACGCAGGTATTTTATCACCGAACGGTGCGTACTTACCAGGGTAATGCCTATACCCAGCAGTATGATAAATAAGAACAGTAGTAACATGCTGCTGGTATCGTGCAATACTTTAAAGTCGGGAGCAAAATTTTCAATAAGTATTACCGAACCCCAGATAGCAGCGATGGCTATCAGGGAAGCGATCAATCCATTGATAATGGCCCTGATATTAATGGGTTTGGCAATGAACCACCTTGTGGCGCCCACCATCTGCATGGTCTTAATTAAAAAACGGTTACTATACATCGCCAGCCTGATGGTGTTGTCAATAGAAAAAACAACAAGGATGGTTAAAATAATGGCAGCCAGCAGGAATATGATTGCAGCTGTTTTCACATACTTGCTTACCCGGGTAATGGTTTCCGTGGGAAACTGAAATTCTTTTATCACCCCGGGAAAAGTACTCCGCAGGTCGTTGGACAATACATTCAGACTGTCTTTTTGTACATATTGTGCCTTGATGTAAAAGTCGATGCTCTCCGGCAAGGGATTATTGTCTAAGAATTTTTTCCAGGTGCTGTCATTGTCTTTATTCCATTGCTCCATGGCTTTTTCCTTGGTCACATACTCCACCCCCTTTGCATAAGGGATGGCAGTGATGTATTTCTTAAGGCTGTCAATTCTTTTTTTAGAAGCATCGGGATAAAGCCAGGCATGTACCTGGATATTTTCTTTTACATAATCACCGGTCTTACGCAGGTTTAAAAAGAACCAGCCAACGATACCAAATAAAAATAATACCAATGCTACGCCAATGATGGCATAGGCATAGGTCGGTTTTCCCCGTTTGCTGCTTGCTTTTCCGAATTGCGCCATGGATATTTAAATTTATATATGGGTTGAAGTGGGGCAAAAATAAAGGTTTTTACCTGCTTTGCCTTATTTTTGCTCTCTTCAAAACGGTTGCCCGCCAAATATATTTTTATTCACCGACAGTTTGTTGTACTGCTGCGGGTAAAATAACTTTTCTTTCACAAGTTTTTGTTGAATAGAATTGATGAGGTACAAGAGTGCGACGCCAATGAAGTTGAAAAATGATATTTGGCCGGGTACAAAAATTATTAATTATTCAATAAATAATGGAATACGATTTCAGAAAGATCGAAGGGGAATGGCAAAAGAAATGGGCTGCTGCAAATCAGTACCGTGTAGAGAATGATTTTTCCAGGCCCAAATATTATGTGCTGGATATGTTCCCCTATCCAAGCGGCGCCGGCCTGCACGTAGGCCATCCCCTGGGATATATTGCCAGTGATATTTACAGCCGCTATAAAAGATTGAAAGGCTTTAATGTTTTACACCCAATGGGTTTTGACAGTTTTGGTTTACCCGCCGAACAATATGCTTTGGAAACAGGCCAACATCCTGCCACCACCACTAAAAATAATATCGCCACTTTTAAAAGCCAGATGGATAAGATAGGTTTCTGTTACGACTGGAGCCGTGAAATACAGACCAGTGACCCTAATTATTACAAATGGACGCAATGGATATTTTTACAACTGTTCAACAGTTATTTCTGTCATACGCAGCAAAAGGCGGTACCCATCGCGGAACTGGTTAAAAAATATTCCACCAAAGGGGCAATGCCTGCAAAAGGCGATGCCATACCGGGTAAACACTTTACAGCCGAACAATGGAATGGATACAGCAAAAAAGAACAGGAAGATATTTTAATGAAACGCCGCCTTGCTTTTTCTGCTTATGGCGAAGTGAACTGGTGCGAAGCATTGGGAACGGTATTGGCTAATGACGAAGTGGTGAATGGGGTGAGTGAACGAGGTGGTTATCCTGTAGAAAAAAAGAAAATGCGCCAGTGGTATTTGCGGATAACAGAATATGCCGACCGTTTACTGGAAGGGCTGGAAAGGGTTGAGTTCAGTGATGCCATGAAAGAAATGCAGAAGAACTGGATAGGGAAGAGTGAAGGGGCGGAGATCGAATTTGGCATTCAGCGTTCAACGTTCAGCGTTAAGGTATATACCACTCGCCCTGATACGATCTTTGGTGTTGATTTTATGGTGATAGCTCCGGAACATGAGCTGATTCAAAAAATAACAACTCCTGATCAGCAGGAAAACGTAGATCAATACCTTGCTTATGTAAAAAGCCGTAGCGAACGGGAACGCTTAGCCGAAGCCAAGACCATCACCGGTTGCTTTACCGGGGCCTATGCCATTAATCCTTTTGATGGCCGCGAGATACCCATCTGGACAGCAGAGTATGTACTGGCCGGCTATGGTACAGGTGCTATTATGGCGGTGCCCTGCGGCGACCAGCGCGACTTTACCTTTGCAAAACATTTTAATATACCCATCACCAATATCATCGGGGAATATTTTAACGGGGAAGAAGCCAACCCTACCAAGGAGGCGGTTTTACAATACCCAGGTTTTTTAAATGGCATGCTGATGCAGGATGCTATTGTGGCTGCCATTGATGCAATCGAAGAAAAAGGTATTGGCAACAGAAAAGTAAATTATCGCATGCGTGATGCAGGCTTTAGCCGCCAGCGTTACTGGGGCGAACCATTCCCCATCACCTGGACAGATGGGATTGCCATTCCGTCGGAGGCGGAAGAACTGCCATTGGAATTACCGCATGTGGATAAATATGGTCCCGGCCCCAATGGCGAAGGCCCGTTGGCGAATTTAAAAGAATGGGTAAATACTCCCAATGGATTGCGTGAAACTTCCACCATGCCCGGGTATGCGGGGTCTTCCTGGTATTTCCTGCGTTACATGGATCCGCATAACAACCAAACATTTTGTGATAGAAAATTAAGTGATTACTGGAACCAGGTTGATCTTTACATTGGTGGAACCGAACATGCTGTCGGGCATTTATTGTACAGCCGTATGTGGACGAAGGTTTTGTACGATTTGGACCTGATCGGTTTTGATGAACCGTTCAGGAGGTTGTTGAACCAGGGGATGATACAGGGTGTATCACAATTTATTTTTAGAGCAAAAGGAGCATCATCTGTTGATGTGAAGAATAATTTACTATTGCCTTTATATTTAAAAGAAGGAGGGTTAAGGAATTTTGATAAAACTTATTCGCATTATGTTTCCTCAGATTTGATTAGCGATTTTAGTAAGTTTTCAGGGATTAGGGTTCCAATTGAATTTGTTGATAATAATAAACTTAATGTTGCCGATTATTATAATAGCGATAAATTATACGATAAGGATATTATTTTCTATACGAAAGATGGATATTTTGTTGATGGATTATGGTACGATAAATTTCATAAACCCACTACATCGTTAAGTTATTCGACAATTAGCGAAGTCGAAAAAATGTCTAAATCCAAATTAAATACAATAGACCCTAGTGTTCTTTGCGATAAATACGGTGCAGATACCTTCCGCATGTACGAAATGTTCCTTGGCCCGGTGGAAGCGAGTAAGCCATGGGATACAAAAGGTATTGAAGGGGTACACAGGTTCTTAAGAAAATTATGGCGCCAGTTTTATGATGATAATAAAGGAAAAGTATGGAATGAAGACGCAGCCAATGATGCTGAATTAAAAATTTTACACCGCACCATTAAAAAGATTGAAGAAGATACAGAACGCTTTAGTTTTAATACTGCCGTAAGCACATTCATGATCGCCGTAAATGAACTGGCCGATGCCAGGTGCAATAAAAAGGAAGTCCTGGAAAAACTGTTGATCTTACTTGCACCTTATGCCCCGCATATCGCCGAAGAGTTATGGAATAAACTGGGCAACGATGGTTCGGTGCTGGATGCAAAATTCCCCATCTTTAACCCCAAATACCTGGTAGAAAGTTCAAAAGAATACCCTATTTCCATCAATGGAAAACTAAGGGCCAATATTTCTCTTGCCCTTGATCTTGATCAAAAGCAGGTAGAAGAAATCGTCTTGCAAAATGACATTGTACAAAAATGGCTGGAAGGAAAGCAGCCTAAGAAGATCATTTTTGTAAAGGGCAAGATGGTGAATGTGGTTATATAGTTTGGCTGCAGATTCCCATACATCTCGTCCGGACCAGGGCAATTGACCCTTTATCCTTGGTCCTTAAAAGGCAGTTTAATTGCTATTAGCCGGCCGGTTTTGTATTTTCCTTTAAGCCTCCTGGGGCAAAACGGCATTGCCTGAATATTTTCTAAAAAAGGCAGCACTTTCAGCCCGGATTTTACAAAAAATAATCTCTTGCCCACTCTAAAATCAACCATTAAAATAAAACGCAGAAAAAAATATTAATAATGGGAAAAGATAAATATCTTACAAAGTCAAAACATATACCAATACCAACTACTAATTAACCAAACTCTGTTTATGAAGAAAGTATACTTACTGCTGCTTACAGTTCTGTTTGCCGCATATGCCAATGCACAAGGTGTTGCTAATTATGGCGTTACCCGCAATACGGGTGTTGCTTTTACTTCTATCTCTGGTAGCGGTACCAGTTTTGCGGCACCGTGGCGCAATGCTACTAACACGGATGATAATCTTAGTATAGCCACAAATATAGGTTTCACATTTACTTATCTTGGTACGCCTTATACACAATTCAGCATATCAACAAACGGCTACCTTACTTTCAATACGGGAACAGCTGCAGCCGGTTTCGGTACAGGTGCTTACGGATATCAAAATACCCAGTTCTCAACAGCTGCAGGAACTGTTAGTACATTAGCTCCCTTTTATGATGACCTGCAGACAGCAGGGAATCTCAGCACCCAGGCTGATCTGGACGCAAGTTTTAAATACCAATTGTCAGGTGTGGCAGGCTCACGTGTACTAACAGTGGAATGGATAAATATTCAGGATTTCAGCTCTACATCTACTTCTTCTTTTAATTATCAGATTAAATTATACGAGGCGGATAACCATATTGAATTCAATTATGGAACAATGACGTTGAGCAATTCTTCATCAGTAACAGCAATGACATATTCTCTTGGTATTAATAATTCTTCAATTTCAGCAGTTCCTACTGTTTCAGAGTTATTAACCCAGCAGGTTGCTAATACTGCAACATTCAGTAACACACCCTCAGATGCCCTGGGTGGTGCAACACCTGCTAATATGCCTGCTACCAACAGTCAGATTGTTTATACACTTTTACCAGCATGTACCAATCCTGCTGCACAACCTACAACTTTGTTATTAACGCCAACTGCAACTACAATATCAGGTTCATTAACTGCTGCAACAGGTTCTCCATATGGATATCTTGTGGTAAGAACACCTACGAATGTACCTCCATCAGCACCTGTTAATGGAACTTCGTATACACCAGGTACGGCTGCACTTGGCGGAACAATTGTTGCATCCGGGATCTCTACAAGTTTCATCTCAACAGGGTTGACACCATTAACGACCTATTATTATTGGGCATATTCG
>JAYWAN010000218.1:0-8161 GCA_043782405.1 Chitinophagaceae bacterium | reverse complement strand
GTTAAAATATTGAAGCAGTTTGCATATTACCAATTGTAAATTGCTAATTGTTGACTCATTTTTTAAGAGCAAAATAAACAGCCCCAATATCAGTGCAAAACTTACGCCATACCAGGCAAAGGTCATAAAGATATTGGAGGCCAGTAATAAGAATATCGTTCTCCTATTATTATGGTTTATGTGCCAGCACAATATAGTATTGCCAAAGGTTCTTTTGTAAGGATCTGTATTGCAGGTATGCCGTTGATACATTCTTTTTACCGAATTCAGTTGCACCCCGGTGAAAGAGCCGGTAAAAAAATCCAAGCAGCGCCCCGGGAAAATAAGCAAGGTATAATCTTCTTGCAGAGGGCCGGATAGCTGCGGTCGCATCATTGATGTCGCTCACTTTAAAGCCGGCAGTTAAAAGCATGGCTTTGAATATATCAAGGGATTCGAACTCATCAACGGCCCAGCCATGTGCCCAGTCGGTTATCATTCGTGCATCCTGCCCCGTTAGTCCAGGTTGTTTAAAAAAATCAGCCATAATCAGCCGGCCGCCCGGTTTTAAAAGCCGGAATGCTTCTTTGATGAACAGGTTCTTATCACTGGTGTGGCACACACTCTCAATGGCCCATACCACATCAAAGTAAGCATCGGGGTAACCAGTGGAGGTATAATCTTTTGTTTCAAAATTAATCCGGCCACCCACTCCTTCTTTTTTTGCCAAAGCATTAGCGCTGGCCACTTGCTTTGCACTCAAACTGATCCCTGTTACCCTGCAATGTTTATGGATACCCAGCCAGAGAGAAGAGCCACCTATGCCACAACCGGCATCCAACACATTGTCTTTCTCGTTTATTCCGGCTAACTCCGAAAGCACTTTATTGATATTGAGTAAGGCATCATGAAAATTCTTCGTGGATGCGTCCCAGTGACCATAATGCAGGGAATGGCTTTTATCCAATTGCCATATCCTGCGATAGTGCACTTCGCTTACATCATAATAGCGGGCGATATCTTTGTTGGAGAACATTCCTGAGGCGGACGCCCGATCAGTGTTTAATTAAGGCTTCTAAAATCCACCGGTACCAACTTACTCACCCCGGGCTCCTGCATGGTAACACCATAAATAACATCCACTGCACTCATCGTCATTTTATTATGGGTAACAATGATGAACTGCGAGTTTTCACTGAATTTTTTTATCATCTGCGTGAACTTGCCTACGTTGGCATCATCCAGCGGTGCATCCACCTCATCAAGGATACAGAATGGTGCAGGTTTTATTAAATAGATCGCAAATAATAATGCAGTAGCAGTTAGCGTTTTTTCTCCACCGCTCAATTGGCCAATGGAAGAAGGGCGTTTGCCTTTGGGTTTGGCCACAATATCGATACCGGTATCGGCGAGGTTCTCAGGGTCAATCAATACCATATCGGCAGTATCATCTTCGGTAAATAATGCCTGGAATACTTTCTGGAAATTTTCTCTTACCTGGTGGAAAGTATCAAGGAACTGCTGGTTGGCGGTTGCTTCCACTTCCTGTATGGTCTGCATCAGGCTATCCTTTGCCGTTACCAGGTCATCTTTTTGTTCCATGATAAACTCGTAACGTTTTTTCATCTCGGTATAAGCTTCAATGGCCGTAGGATTTATCTCACCGATATTTTCCAGGCGCTTACGCATCCTTTCATTTTTTTCCTTCAGTTCTTCCAATGGTGTTTCCGTGGTCCTGGGCTCATCAATGATAGCATCGAGGTCAACACGGAATTCAACATTCAACCTTTCCTTCATGCCCGCCAGTTGCAGTTTAAGGTCGGTAAGCTTATCCTTTATTTCAGTTAAGAGGGTATCAATACCTTCTTTTGATTTTTGTTTGTGACGAAGATCACTTTCCTTTTCTGCCAATTGGTTACGCAGGTTATAATAAGCCTGGTCAGCTTCATTCAGTTTCTTTTCGGCTGCTTCTTTGTTGTGGAGCATATTCAACACCAGTGTTTCCAGCGCTGTCAATACAGTAGCAGTTTCGGTGATGCTGGATGAAGCTTCACTCAATTGTGTGTTACTATTTTCAATCTCAACTTTAAGGTCATTGAGCTGGTTGCTTTTAAAATTAAACTCCTGCTTCAAGGCCAGCACTTTGCTTTGCTGCTTGGTGAACTGCAGGTTGCTTTCATTGAAATCGGCGGTTGCACCATTGTATTGTTCTTCGGCTGCGGTATAATCCTGTTCGGCCAGCTGCGTTTTTTCTGTTAGTGCTTTTAATTGTGTATTGAATTGTTCCAGTTCCACCCTTGTACTGGCAATGGCACCATGATTGCTTTGCAATTGCTGCTGCAATTCTTCTACCCTTTTGGTGCTGGTCTCTTCAAGGTGATGGAGGTTCTCAATTTTATTTTGCAGCGAGAACACAAAATTGATGAGTTGATTGATTTCTTCCTGCGTTTGCCTGATGGCATTCTCTTTCAACTGCTCATTAAAAGCGATCACTTCATTGTGACGGCCCTGGATAGTTGCTTTTAAACCATTCACTACAATTTCCTGCGCAACGATCTCTTCTACCAGTTTTTCTAAATTCTTTGCACGGCCTATTTTCTTTCCTTCAAATAAACCCACACTGCCACCGGTAAGTGAATACTTCCCTTTTACATATTTACCGGTTCTTTCCAATACCACTGCACCATTACTATTGCGCAATGCTTCTTCATTTTCGGCAATAAAAACATTGCCCAGTAAATGTTTCGCAAGATTAGCATATTTGTTATCTACCTCCACCACGCTCAATGCGGGTATGGTACCAGCGGGCTGGTGGTGTGGATCAAAATCGGTGAACTTATCCAGTAAAAAGAAATTGGCTTTACCTTTTTTATTATCATCCAGTAAATGGATCGCCTGCAATCCTTCTTCCAGGTTATTTACTACATAATAATTCAGGTAAGGCTCCAGCACATTCTCTACTGCTGCCCGGTATTCTTCTTTTACATAAATGATATCCGATAATAACGGTGCCGCATGGTTCCAGTTGGGATTATTGTGCAGGAATTTTACACTCTCCGGGTAACCTTCCATCGAGTCAATAAGGCTTCGCAACAGGTCATGTTCATTCTTTTTGCTGTCCAGTTTCCTGTTCTCCTCTGCCAGTTCATTGCGTAAGCCTTCCAGCTGGCCCTGTGTTTGCAGTATCTGTTCCTTGGTGTGTTCGTGTTGTTGCTGCAACTGCAGGAGGCTTGCTTTTTTCGCTTCCAGTTCTGCTACCTTTATTTTTTTATCGGTTTCCAGTTGCTGCAATTGCTCCTGGCGCTGTGTTTTTTCTTCCTGTATCTGTGTAATGGTTCTTTGTAAATTCTGGATAGAAGTATCGGCAACGGCTACCTTTTTTTCGGCTTCAAACTGGTGGCGTTGTATGGATTGGTTCTCGTGACGCAACCCATCAATATTGCTGCGCTTATCATCGAATACTTTACGTTTTTCTTCTACGGCATTTTTTAATGCACCTAGTTTTCCTTCAAATTCGGTTAGCTTGTTCTCATCTTCCTTTATCTGGTTACTGGTAAATTGTATGCTTTCATCCAGCCCGGTCAGTTGCCCGCCGGCCTTGTGCAAAAATTCATTCAGACTTGTTTCCCTTTCTTTTAAATGCTGCAGTCGTTGTGCACTCAAACTTTTTTCACTTTCCTTGCTGCGCACCGCATCCAGCATATCATTAAAAGCGTGCTGCATTACCTGCAGTTCCTTTTCTTTTTCAATGAAGCCCAGTTTTTCCTGCTCCAGTGCAGCTTCTTCTTTGGCGATAGCGGTTTCCAGTTCTATCCTTTTATCCACTTCGGCCTGTTGTTGCGAATTCAATTCACGGTAAGTGATATTAAACCCTTCCAGTGCAGCTTTGGCGAGTTCGATACTGATCTCTTTATAATCTTTTTTTATCTCGAAATATTTCTCTGCTTTTTTGGCCTGGCTTTCGAGATTTTTGAGTTGATTATTTATTTCGAATAAAAGATCTTCGATACGTGCAAGGTCCTGCTCGGTGGCATCCAGTTTTAATTTGGCTTCTTTCTTCCTTGTCTTGTAAATGGAGATACCTGCGGCCTGTTCCAGCATCTTGCGCCGGCTGAAGTCCTTGTCTTTGATGATATCGTCCACCATGCCCAGTTCAATGATGGCATAACTGTCATTGCTGACACCAGTATCCATAAAAAGATTATGGATATCTTTCAGGCGGCAGGCCACGTCATTGAGGCGATACTCACTTTCCCCGCTCTTATAGTATTTGCGTGTTACCGTAACCGTATTGAATTCAGTGGGCAGTAGGTTGCGGGTATTCTCAAAAGTAAGGCTTACTTCTGCAAGGCCACTGGCGCTGCGGCTTTTTGAGCCGTTGAAGACAAGGCTCTCAAGGTTTTCACTGCGAAGATTACTGATCTTATGTTCACCAATTACCCAGCGGATGCTGTCCACGATATTACTTTTACCACAGCCATTGGGGCCAATTACACCCGTAATCCCCTCGTCGAAATTGAGTACGGTTTTATCAGCAAAACTCTTAAATCCTTTAATTTCTAAGCTCTTTAAACGCACGGTTTCTGTTGTTTTATAGTCAGACGGCAAATATAACTGAATGGAGCAATAGAAATTTTTGATTGTTTGCACCAATTATGCATACTTATTCACAGTTTTTTCACAGCACTGATATTAAAAAAGCCTGATATCTGGGATCATTGTCATCGACCAACTCAGGCATACAATGACAATTTGAAAACAAGCCCGCTTTTTTAGTAATAACCACTCCTGCCGTTGTTGGTTTTACTTGTGAATTATACCAGTTGCATAGCAGCAAAAAAGATATTCTTATGGGAGTATTGCATGATTCAAATACTAAAAATACCCATTCAGCTGATTTATTGAAATGATAAACAATAATACTGCATACAGCCCGTTAGGGAATAACTGAACAGGTGACCTGCAATACGAAACCTGGTCACAGATATCCAATATTGATCACCAAAAAAAACCTGATCCACTATGAAAAAAACACTACACACAACCGCCATCATTTTATTTATCGCAGCATTCTTTTCCTGCAAAAAAGGAAGCATTGAACCCGGCCAGGATGCCGTAACCGATCAAAGTGCAAACGGCTCCCCTGTCAATCCGGGAAAAATAAGTCCGGGCGGTGGAGGTTGTACCCCTACAACAGTTGGCCTCATAGCGGGTCAGACAATTGATGCGGGTACTGTGACCGTAAGTAACGATGCAGATTTTATTTATGTAACCTATCAAACTGCTAATGGTTATACACTCACACAAACACATCTGTATGTTGGCGATTGCGCTCAAATACCAGTCAATAGCCAGGGAAACCCGATGCCAGGTCAGTTTCCATACAGTAATACACATAATAATGCAACCACTTATACTTACCAGGTACCCATAACTGCTATCAGCACCGGCAGCTGTGGCTGTATTGCTGCACATGCAGTAGTGGTGAAACTGGATGGGAATGGAAATATCATTGACCAGCAAACCGGCTGGGGAAATGGAACCCGTATCAATCCACATGGCGGCAACTGGGCAATGAAATTTACTTATTGCAGTTGTGCAGGATAATTAAAAAACCATTTTATAAGAAAGCCGGTCATTGCTGACCGGCTTTCTTTATTTTATTAATCATACAACAAGGATAAGGTCCTGTTAAAATCTTCCTAATGGCCCATGCTAATGGCAATATCACGGATCAATTCGTATTTTTGAAGCTTAACCATCAAAAATGAAAAAGACCATTACCCTTGTATTTTTATTTTCTTCTGCGGCCATTTATGCACAACCGAAGCTGATCAGCCAGGCCATCATCAGCACAAAAACAACCATTGTTTCGCCCGAAGAAGACGACAATAATCCCCCACCCAATACCGGTGGTGGCGGTGAAGAAGTGAGAATGATGCGCTTTAACGGTGATGGTGAAACGAAAACAACTACCTGGTTAAAAAACGATATGGTGAAAACATTTGCAGAAAGTGAAATGGGCAGAAGTACTATTATAAGAGATAACAGTAAAAAACTTACTTCCACCATTATGGAAATGATGGGAAGAAAAATGGGATTCTATGTCACCGACTCCGACCAGGCTGTCATAGCCAAACGCATGGACAGTTTGATGCAGAACAGGCGGCAAAATGATAACCTCGGTTTTTCCAACACTCCTCCTACATTCGATATCAGCTATATGGATGAAACAAAGAAGGTTTCGGGCTATGATTGTAAAAAAGCATTAATCATAACGACAAGGGCTAGTGGCAAAAAAGACACCAGTCTTGTCTGGTATATCCCCGCCCTTAAATTACAGGGCTTAAGCAATACCGGTGGCAGCCTTGCAGGATTCGGGGGCTTTGGCCAGTCAGCAGGCATTAACACCATGGAAAAACTCGATGGCTTTCCCATGCAATATGAGCGGAATATGAACCGTGGCAGAAAAATGACCGTGGTGGTTACAAAACTGGTGACTGATAAGGAAATAACCGATAAGGAATTTGAATTGCCAAAAGATATAGAGTTCAAATCAATGAAAGATATGCAGAATATGGGTGGCCCCGGAGGTTTTCAAATGAGGATCGGCGGATAGGCCGGGCCGACCAGCTAATTAAAAAAAAGCCGGGAAGAGTTTATTAGTAATTAATAATTCTTCCCGGTTTTATGTACTTACAATCTGTTATATCGCATCTTTCTTCGCCTTATACTCAGCTGATTTTTTAACATCGCCTTTTACCCGGTATATTTCGGATAACATATCACAGGTTTGTTTAAAGTTGGTTTTGTCAACCGACTTAAGCTTAGGCATTTTTTCATATAATCCAACGGCAGTTTCAGCGAAAGGAATACAATCGTCCATACATTTCTTGGAAGCATTAGCGAGTTCATTTCTTTTTTTCACATCTTCCGGTTTTACCCCCTTTATTTTTTTGGATTCATCCCCAAGGTCAAATGAATTATTATAAAAATAATTGGCCATTAAAAAATTGGCTTCAGGGCTTGATTTTATGGCAATGGCTTTTTTCATCGCCTCTTCAAACTTTGCTTTATAGGGCGCAACATTGATGGACTTGGCTTCATCAGAATAAATGAATTTATACAACTCAATACCGTAATTATAGGCCGTTAAAAAACTGTTGGGGTATTTCACTACCAGTTCATCATACTTTTTATAGCGCTCATCTTTCACCAAACCGTCCAGCATCTGGTCAATATCCACCGACTCCCAGTAAGGATCATTGGGATAGATTTGTTTGGATTTCCCGAGCATTTCCGTATAGGCAGCCATATCTTTTTTCTTGAGATAATAATCTACCATGAACTCGTATACTTCGACGTAATTGGGTGTGTTAACCTTCGCATCAACAAGTATCTTGCAATAAGGCACGGCATCATCGTCTTTCTTTGCCTGCCTGGCCACAATAGTTATATTATACACCAGTGTGGTATCCAATGCGGGGAATTTAAACCCATTGGCTTCATATCCCTTGGCTCTTACATAGTCTTCAATTGCCAACGCATTTTTAAAACCGTCGAAAGAACTGTTATAGTCATGGCTGTTAAAACTTTTGGCACCTATATCAAAGAAACCATTATACAGGTCAAAATAAGAAAGGTAATTTTCCAGTTTTAAGCGGATATCATTTTTATCCAGTTGCTGCACTTTCTTAAAAGCATTGAATGCATCCAATTTGTATTGTATCGCATCCGCCACTGGCAAGATGGTGTCTTTTGAATAGGAGTTATAGATCCTTCCCCTAAAATACCAGCCATCGGAACTGTTTGCATTTTTTGGGTCTTTTAAAAATTTATCAATCCCGTCTTTTGCCTTTTTGTATTCAGCCTTACCCATCATATCATTGATCTCATCAAGGCTTTGGGAAAAACTAAACAGGCTACCCCCAAGGAGCATCATTAATAAATAAATTTTCTTCATGCTTAAATTTTTTTTGATAAAGGTATTAGTTAATTGCATATTAAGATGATATTTCAGCTGATTTTTCATAAACCGTGCCATAGTTGCTGAAATCACCGTTTTAAGTTCACCAGCAGTGTTTTTTAATACAAATTACCATAAATTACACGCTCGTTTCAGCAGCCTTTTGATCACACCAAACACCATACAGCAAATTCTCAGCCGCATAGATATTGTGGA
>JAYWAN010000217.1:0-8200 GCA_043782405.1 Chitinophagaceae bacterium | reverse complement strand
AAACAGTAGTACCATTCAACGCTTCGGCTGCAGTGCTGCCCAGGGTTTTGTAGATGGTACTTTTTCTTGACAGGCCTGCAAGTATGGGTTTTCCGGTTATGGAAAAGATGGAAAGATTTTTCAGTAAGCTGAAATTATGTTCGATGGTTTTGCCAAAACCAAAACCGGGATCAATAATAATATCGGAGATCCCTGCAGTGTTGCACTGCTCCAGTTTAGCAATAAAAAAATCCAGCACTTCAGTTACAACATTCTCATAACGTGGTTCCAGCTGCATGGTGCCGGGTTCGCCCTTCATATGCATACATACATAAGGAACTTTTAAAGCTGCAACAGTAGGGAGCATATCCCGGTCAATATTTCCACCGCTGATATCGTTCACCATAGATGCGCCGGCTTCAACTGCTGCATTAGCTACGGCGCTGTGATAGGTATCGATTGAAATGATAATTCCCGGGTTATTTTTATGAATGGCTTTTATCGCCGGTAAAACCCGCTGCAATTCTTCTTCTGCTGCAATTGGGGTACTGCCGGGCCTTGTACTTTGTCCGCCGATATCAATAATATCCGCACCATCCTTTATCATCTTTTCTGCGAGTGCTGTTATGGCATCAATTCCGCTATTCAGATATCCCTGGTAGAAGGAATCCGGTGTAAGGTTTATAACACCCATCACCAGGGGATCATCAAAGCGCAGTATTTTTCCTTTACAGTTTATGGTGAACATCGGTTGATTTCAATTATTTTTGAGCGATAATGAAGCGAAGTTACTAACGACAAACGACAATCGGCAATGACAACAGACCAGCAATATGATAAAGCAATTGCATCCTGTAAAATGATCTTTTTGCAAAAGACAAAAGATTATGGTACTTCCTGGAGGGTGTACAGGACCATTTCTGTGGCAGACCAGCTCTACATCAAGGCAAAACGTATCCGCACCATACAGGAGAAGGGTAAACAAAGGGTAGATGATGATGTGATCAGTGAATTCATGGGTATGCTTAATTATGCCATCATCGGTTTGATACAACTGGATATTAATGATGATGAAGTGGAGGACCTGCCCCTTGAAACAGTTGAACAGCTGTATACCCAAAAAGCGGTTACGGCTAAACGCCTGATGATGGATAAGAATCACGATTATGGGGAAGCATGGCGGGAAATGAGCCAGGAAAGTTTTGTAGACCTGATCATGTCAAAAATCTTACGCATCAAACAGATCGTAGCCAATAAGGGGCAAACCATCATCAGCGAAGGCATTGATGCCAATTATTATGATATCATTAATTATGCGGCTTTTGGATTGATATTGCTGGACGAAAAAGTTCATTAGTCAACGGGTAATAAAAAATGATAAAGGGTTTCAAATTTTTTAACTGCATTTACAATAAGGTCTTAAAATGAAAACAACAGTAAACATAGCAAGGGTATTAGTTGGTGCATTATTCATCTTCTCGGGTTTGGTAAAAGCCATTGATCCACTTGGACTCGCTTACAAAATGCAGGAATTTTTTGAAGTCTGGGCCGGTGATGGTTTCTTAAAAGGGCTGATGATGTGGCTGCACGGGCATGCGCTATGGTTTTCATTGCTGATGATAACCCTGGAAGTGGTTTTAGGTGTTGCACTATTGATGGGCTGGAAAATAAAACCCGTTTCCTGGTTATTATTATTACTGATGATCTTCTTCACCTTTCTTACCAGTTATGTTCTGTTTAGCGGAAAGATAAGAGCCTGTGGCTGTTTCGGTGACTGCATACCGCTTACTCCAATTCAAACCTTTACGAAGGATATTATTTTATTATTGCTGGTAGTAGTGATACTGTTGGGGCAAAAATATATTACGCCGCTTTTTTTTTCAAACAAGATCAGCTTAGCCCTTGTATTGACGGCTATCATTGCTATTGCCGGCCTGCAATGGTATGTGCTGCGTCATTTGCCGGTAAAGGATTGCCTGCCTTACAAAAAAGGAAATGATCTGTTGAAACTGCGTGAAATGCCTGCAGATGCTGTACCTGATAAATATGAATACAGTTTTATTTATCAGAAGAACGGGGAGAAAAAAGAATTCACTACCAGCAATCTCCCGGATAGCAGCTGGCAATATGCAGACCGCAAACAAACCCTGGTGCAAAAAGGAAAAAATAATGTGCCGCTCATCAATGATTTTACTTTCACTACAACATCAGGTACTGATACAACAGCTGCTATACTCGGCCAAAGCGGCGAATACTATTTACTTTTTATTAAGGAACTGGATGGCTATCCCGGAGAGTGGGATGATGATATACAATTGATAGAAAAAATTGTTAAGCAAAAGAAACCCATCTATGTCATTACCGGGCAACCGCAGCAGGTAAAAGAAAGATTTGCCGGCAAATGCAAAGTAGATGGCAAGGATTATGATCCAATTATTTTTACCTGCGATGTTACCGCCATTAAAACAGCAGCAAGGGCAAACCCCGCAGTTTTTAAAATGCAGGGGCCTGTGGTGCAGGGGAAATGGAGCTGGGTAGATTTTGAAAATGTAATTAAGAATTAAAGGTCTATAAGCCGTTGATTCAATCAACTCTTAACGCAGGTGAGATATCTTTTAAAAAAATTATCCTATTCGGTATTGGTATTACTAGGTGTAGTAACGCTTGTCTTTGTCATGTTCCAGGGTTTCGGCGATCCGGCAAGGATGATTGTAGGGCAAACAGGTGATAAAAAGACGATGGATAATATCCGTAAAGACCTTTATCTTGATGAGCCCAAATGGAAGCAGTTTATTTTATATCTTGATGATGTTTCACCCATCTGTATTCACAGCAAAGCCGATATTGAAAAGAAACAACTCAGGGGCTTATTCATTGGTGGCGATATCAAATTCGGATTAAAGGTCCCTTACCTGCGCCGCAGTTACCAAACAAAAAAGGAAGTAGGGCAGGTGTTGATGGAAGCATTACCCGGTACATTGATCCTGGCTTTTGCTGCAATGCTTTTTGCAACCATCATCGGCATACTGCTAGGTGTACTTGCCGCAGTGAAGAGAGGCACATGGATGGATACTTCTGCAGTGTTCACCAGTATTACCGGCATATCGGCTCCGTCTTTTTTTATGGCCATTATCATCGCTTTTTTATTTGGGGTTGTATTACATGGATATACCGGTCTCAATTTGACCGGCAGCTGGTTCGACATTGATGAAGTGACGGGTGAAAAATACCTTACGCTTAAAAATTTAATTCTTCCTGCATTTACATTGGGCATACGGCCGCTTGCTATTATTACCCAACTAACGAGAAGTTCGATGCTTGATGTACTTAGCCAGGATTATATCCGTACCGCCTATGCGAAAGGGCTTTCAAAAAAAACTGTCATATTCAAGCATGCATTGCGTAATGCATTAAACCCAGTCATCACTGCTATTACCGGTTGGTTCGCAGAATTACTTGCGGGCGCTTTTTTTGTAGAATATATATTTGGCTGGAAGGGAATTGGTAAACTCACCGTTGATGCACTGGAGAAACTCGATTACCCGGTAGTGATGGGAGCTGTTTTGCTGAGCGCCTGTATCTTTATCTGCATTAATTTTCTAGCTGATATGCTATACAGGGTATTCGACCCAAGGATACAAACTGTTTAGCCGGTAGCCTTTCCCTTTTATTGCTTAATTTTAAATCAATCAAATCAACAACCATGAAAATTACCCATTTTCTTTTACTGGCTTTAATGCTGGTTACTTTTACGGCAACCGATGCTCAGCAAACTGTACCTTCAGCTAATGATATCCTGAAAAAAGCGTATACGCAGGCCCGCTTGGAGAATAAAAATGTATTTGTGATCTTTCATGCATCATGGTGCGGTTGGTGCCATAAGATGGACAGCAGCATGAACGATGAAGCCTGCAAAAAATACTTCGCCGATAATTATATTACCTGCCACCTTACTGTAGATGAATCTAAAGATAAAAAGGATCTAGAGAACCCGGGTGCAATTGAATTCCGGAAAAAATATAATGGCGAAAATGCAGGCCTTCCTTTCTGGCTCATCTTTGATCAGAGGGGGAAATTACTGGCTGATTCAAAAATGCGGGCGGATGGGGTAGGCCTTGATGCAAAAGGCGAAAGTATCGGATGCCCGGCCACTAAAGAAGAAGTGGCTTACTTTATAAAATTACTTAAGCAAACTTCATCGCTTAGGGCAGCAGAGTTAGCGATCATTGAAGAACGTTTCACTAGAAATAAAGAATGACAGCTTGATTGTAATGAAAATCCCGGTAGCAATAACCGGGATTTTCATTTAATACCATTGAATTATTAAATATTATTTATTTGGCGGCGGTGGTGGCATCATCTTTATCATGTCTGCCATTGCCATATACTCCCAGTGGTCGGTCACTTTACTGTCTTTGAATTTTGACACGTGCACTACTGTCATATCATATTTGGACCCTGCGGGTGATGCACCCATCGGCATTTTAGAAACACCTGTATACCGTACCCATTGCATTACAGTAAAGCTGTCTGCCAATTCTTTGAGTACTTCCGACTTCATGTCTGTACCCATTGTATGAACAATAGCGAGTGATGCTTTGATACTGTCCAGTCCTTTCACCTCGCCGGTTTCACCTGTGTGGTCAATGGCATCAGCTGCAATATAATCACCCAGTTTGCTGATATCACCGGTTTCAATTGCTTTATCAATGCCATGAACGGCAGACAGGTTTTTTTCTGCCAAGGCATTACTGCCGGAAGATGCTTTTTCATTATTGCAGGATATGCAGCAAAACAGCAAACCTGATGGAATAATCAAAAATAACTTTTTCATAAACTTTTATTTTGGTTAAATAATGACAAGCTAAAAAGATATCAGATCAATCAGTATCGTGTTTAAATAAAGACCGGAATCAGTAAAGAATTATTTTTCTAAAAATCCGTCACTCAGCCATTTTTTGAATACTGTAATCTCATCTGCAGATAATTTGGTGCCTTTAAATGGCATAAAACCCTGCTCGCCAGGATTCTGTTGTATGCGAATAACCATATCGGCACTGTATTTTACGGCATTACCAAAGGTTTCAAAATCAGCTTTGCGTCCGCCTTTTGAAGGAAGATGGCAAGGGTTGCATTTTGCCTGTATCAATGGCTGAACAGCACCTTCATAAGTCACTTTATTCGATTTGGGTGTTTCTGTTACAACAACAGCCTTGGGTGTTTCCTTTGGTGTTTCTGTCACGGTTTTGGTAGCAGTGGTCTTTTTAGAACAGGCTGCAAATAAAATAATTGCAAATACAGTAAGGGCTGATAAGATTCGTTTCATCCTGAAAAGTTTTAGTGATTAAAAAACGTTAGGCAATATAAGTACAATTCTTTAAAATAAGTGAAATCTTTACAGGTGGTAATCAAAAACACGGTACAACATATTCATGCCGCTGTATGAAGGTTCAAAACTGGTCAGGTCCGTAACATTTTCTAACTGCAGACTGCTTTCTCCTGTTGAAATTTATTTCATCTTTAGTTTTGTTTGCTGCCATCTACTGTAATATTTTACCGGCCCAATGACAATAGTGGATACGAAGTAACAGCACTACAACTTAAAGAAGTTACTGAAGGCAATTTAACAAGGTATGAAGTGGCAGGTAATGCTTCAGAACCGCAATAAGCCGGTTATTCTTCAACTTTAACGAAACATACAGCGGGCATTTCCACTTTCTTGAATTCTCCACTAGGCATATCATAATAACGCAGCATAATAAATCCTTCTTTACCGATACCGGTAACCACTAATTTTACATCTTTATTAGCTTTAAAAGCAACGAGGTCGCCAATTTTAAGTTCCGTATCCATGATATTTGATAAGCATTAATTCGATGAATAAGGTACAATAAAAAACGGAGCTGGGCAAATCGGGTTTTAATTTACACTTCAACATCCCTTCACAATGAAAGGCATTTTGTACCTTTGCCCACTAAACGATCTTCCACATGAAAGAAGTATATATTATCTCTGCCGTTCGTACGCCCATGGGCAGTTTTGGCGGTTCACTCAAAGATTTTTCTGCAACTAAACTTGGTGCTATTGCCATTAAAGCTGCATTGGTAAAAGCAGGAGTTAAACCCGAATTGGTGAATGATGTTTTGATGGGTTGTGTGATACAGGCAAACCTTGGACAGGCACCCGCAAGACAGGCAGCATTATTTGCAGGCCTGCCCAATGAAGTTAATTGCACCACGGTAAATAAAGTATGTGCCAGCGGTATGAAAGCCATTGCACAAGGCGCACAAAGTATTTTACTGGGTGATGCTGATATAGTAGTTGCCGGCGGAATGGAGAGCATGAGCAATGTCCCTTTCTATGCAGATACATTGCGTTGGGGAAATAAGTATGGTAACACGCAATTGATAGACGGGCTGGCCAAAGACGGATTGACAGATGTGTATGACGGTAAAGCCATGGGCAATACAGCAGAATTCTGTGCAGCCATCTGCAGCATCAGCCGACAGGAACAGGATGCATTTGCCATTGAAAGTTATAAACGCAGTCAGGCAGCAATCGCAGCTGGAAAATTTGATAACGAAATCATACCCGTTGAAATTCCGCAACGAAAAGGAGATCCTGTACTTTTTGCAAAAGATGAAGAGCCATCAAATGTTAAGTTTGATAAGATCCCCGAATTGAAAGGAGCTTTTCAAAAAGACGGAACGGTTACTGCTGCTAATTCTTCTACCATGAATGATGGCGCTGCTGCATTGGTTTTAATGAGCAAAGAAAAAGCAACTGAACTGGGACTTAAACCTATTGCCAAAATAGTATCCTATGCCGATGCTGAACAAGCCCCCGAATGGTTTACCACATCGCCTTCACTGGCGGTACCCAAAGCCGTTGCCAAAGCAGGTTTGAAAATGGAAGACATCAGCTATTGGGAATTGAATGAAGCTTTTGCCGTGGTAGGTATTGAGAACAGCAAGCGCATGAAACTGGATCCTGCAAAAGTGAATGTAAATGGTGGTGCAGTTTCAATGGGACATCCGCTGGGTTGTAGCGGCGCAAGAATTATTGTAACGCTTATCAATGTATTAAAGCAGCATAATGCAAAGTATGGTGCTGCGGGTATCTGCAATGGCGGGGGTGGGGCGAGTGCGATGGTGATTGAGAATATTTAATTTGAAGAAGGATTAGAAGGTTTAGAAAGTTTAGAAAGTTTAGGAGGATTAGTTTAGCAGTCTAAACCTTCTAAACTTTCCAACCCACCCAAAGAGCTTTTCAATTTGCTCATCTGCCTTCGATACAATAAATTTGCCACACAAAATCAAATAAGCACATGCGTCAAATAGCATTCAGGGAAGCATTAAGGGAAGCCATGCAGGAAGAGATGAGAAGGGATGAAAGGGTTTTTCTTATGGGAGAAGAAGTGGCAGAATACAATGGTGCTTATAAAGTGAGCCAGGGGATGCTGGACGAGTTTGGCGAAAAAAGAGTGATCGATACACCTATTGCTGAGCTTGGTTTTGCTGCTATTGCTGTAGGTGCTGCTCAAAATGGCCTTCGCCCCATCGTTGAATTCATGACCTGGAATTTTGCCGTACTGCCTTTAGATCAAATATTAAATACCGCTTCTAAGATGTTGGCAATGAGTGGGGGACAGGTTGGTTGCCCCATCGTTTTTCGTGGCCCCGGTGGTAGTGCCGGCCAGTTAGGTGCCCAACATTCAACGGCTTTTGAAGCGCTATACGCCAATATCCCCGGTTTAAAAGTTGTCTCTGTTTCCAATCCATACGATGCCAAAGGTTTATTAAAAAGTGCTATCCGTGACGACGATCCTATCATATTCATGGAAAGTGAAGTGATGTATGGTGAAAAAGGCGATGTGCCCGAAGAAGAATATTTATTACCCATTGGCAAGGCATTTGTAAAACGCGAAGGCAAAGATGTTACGATCGTATCTTTTAATAAGATGATGAAGGTTGCTCTTGGTGCTGCAGAGGAACTGGCCAAAGAAGGTATCGAAGCGGAAGTGATCGACCTTGCAACCATCCGTCCGCTGGACTGGTTCACCATTTTAGAAAGTGTAAAGAAAACAAACCGTTTGGTAATAGTTGAAGAACAGTGGCCTTTTGCTTCTGTATCATCTGAAATTACTTACCGCATACAAAAAGAAGGTTTTGATTATCTGGATGCACCCATACGCAGGATCACCAGTGCTGATGCTCCCATG
>JAYWAN010000216.1:0-21779 GCA_043782405.1 Chitinophagaceae bacterium | reverse complement strand
GAAAGCAACCGAGTTTGAAGCTCAATTCGAATTCCGTCCGCTGGAACCGGGTTATGGTGTAACTATCGGTAATTCACTGCGCAGGGTGTTGCTTTCTGAAGAACGATCTTATCTGGTTTAACAAAATTTAAAATGCCCATATTAAATTTTTAGTTGTTTATTTTAAAATGAAAACAGAAGTCAAAAGTTAAAGGTCAAAAGCAAAAAGTGCTTGTCTTTTTGGGGTTTGACTTTTGACTTATTACTTACTATACAATTCCACGATCAACTGCTCCTTGATATTCTCAGGAACACTTTCCCTTTCGGGATAAGCGATAAAAGTACCCTTGGATTCTGCTTCGCTCCAGTCGATCCAACTGAACTTTGCATTCTTACCACGCAGGTTACCGCTGATAGCAGTATTGGCTGCACTTTTATTCTTTAAACCGATAACATCACCCGGTACACAACTGTAGGAAGGGATATTCAGCACTTCTCCGTTAACGGTGATGTGTTTGTGAGATACCAACTGGCGTGCAGCCTGGCGGCTTGGTGCAATACCTAAACGAAAAACGGTATTGTCCAAACGGGCTTCCAGCAATTTGATCAGGTTTTCACCTGTAACGCCTTTTCTACGGGCAGCTTCATCAAATGTTTTACGGAATTGTTTTTCCAGCAAACCATAAGTGTATTTAGCTTTTTGCTTTTCCCTTAACTGCAATGCGTACTCGCCCAAAGTTTTACGTTTGCGGGTTGCACCGTGCATGCCGGGAGGGTTGCTGTTCTTTGTTAACCATTTACCATTACCGGTAATGGGCTCTCCGAAGATCCTGGAGATTTTTGTTTTGGGGCCTGTGTAACGTGCCATAATTGTAGTGTTGGTCTTTTAGTGTCGGTGCATCATTATAAAGACCTTTTAAAATGAATGATACACCCGTTATTAAATATCAAGTTGGCAGTTGCCAGTTAGCAGTTTGCAAACTGCCCACCGCACACTGCGAACTGAGTTAAACTCTTCTCTTCTTGGGAGGCCTGCAACCATTATGCGGTAAAGGTGTAACGTCTTTGATCATCGCGATCTCAATACCGTTTTGAGATAAAGAACGGATAGCGCCTTCACGGCCAGAACCCGGACCTTTCACATAAACGTCAACCCTTTTCAAGCCTGCATCCAATGCAACTTTAGCTGCGTCTGCTGCTGCCATCTGGGCTGCATAAGGTGTATTCTTTTTAGAACCCTTAAAACCCATTTTACCTGCAGAAGACCATGAAATTACCTGGCCTTGCTTATTGGTTAAACTGATGATGATGTTGTTGAAACTTGCTGTAACGTGAGCATCTCCGTAACTGTCAACTTTTACTACTCTTTTTTTCGCGGCTGCTTTTGCGCCTTGTGCTTTTGCCATAATTGATTTAGATAGGTAATCTTTTTAAAATCATCCCGTTTTACCAGGACTGAACCAACCCTCCTGCCGACTTCCCTGCGATCTGGCGTTGATTCAAAAAATGAAGTCATATAATTTACAGATCTGCATATTTGCACATCTGCACGTTAATTATTTCTTAGCAACTTTTTTCTTGCCGGCAACTGTCTTACGCTTGCCTTTCCTTGTACGGCTGTTGGTACGTGTACGTTGTCCGCGAACAGGCAATCCTTTACGATGGCGTAAACCACGGTAACAGGCGATATCCAGCAAACGTTTGATGTTCATCTGGGTTTCGCTCCGCAAAGCACCTTCTGTCTTAAATTCATTGCTGATTACATTACGGATAGCTGTTTGCTCATCATCACTCCACTGGTTTACTTTCTTGCTGAAGTCAACACCCGCTTTTGATAAGATGTACTGGGCAGTAGAACGTCCGATGCCATAAATGTAAGTAAGGCCTACTTCGCCTCTTTTGTTTTTTGGTATATCTATACCGGCAATACGAGCCATAAAGAATTATTAATTTTTAATTATTAATTTGATTAACCCTGCTTCTGCTTAAAGCGAGGATTCTTTTTGTTGATCACATACAGCCTGCCTTTTCTTCTTACGATCTTACAATCGGCACTGCGTTTTTTTATTGAAGCTCTTACCTTCATGTTGATTTGTTTTTATCTTTCGCTAATGGCTAATAGCTAGCAGCTAAAAGCTTTTCTTTTTTATTTATACCTGAAAATTATCCTGCCCCTCGTGAGGTCATAAGGACTCATTTCCACCCCAACTTTATCGCCTGGCAAAATGCGTATGTAATGCATTCTCATTTTACCGGAAATGGTTGCCAAAATTTCGTGCCCGTTCTCCAATTTCACCTTAAACATAGCATTACTCAGCGCTTCAACTATTGTTCCATCCTGTTTAATAAGTGCCTGTTTAGCCATAATTTTGGGAGCGCAAAGATAAGAAGATTAATTCAACTATAATAAAAAAACAAGGCTATTTACCAACAAAAGCCCTGTTTAGTCATATTCTGTATGGTAATTAGCCAAAAAACGGCCAATATCCGGCAGGTTCACCAGGTGATACGGACCGGATCAATAACCGGCCACTGCCCATCTATTTTATTTTTACGGAAGTTTAAAAAGAAAAGGCTGACCACTTGGCCAGCCTTTGCATAAAAAGATATCAACTTTAATCAAATGATTCATCATTCAAATGAACCTTTGTCATTTCATAAAAATGATTTTGCAACTGGTGAAGGCTGATGGGTTGCATCACCTGCCTTCTTTCATCGCGGTACCATATTTCAAATTTTGAAAAATCACCTGCTGTGGGGATCATCATACGGAAAGCCCCTTTTGAATATTTTACTGTACCGTCATCATTAAGCTGCCGGTGAAATTTAAGTTTCATCAGTTGCTGTTCATCAAGAGGGATCGAACTGAGTTGCTCTGTTTCGTACCAGAAATCCTGCGTGCCGGTATTCACACACACCTGTTTTTCGTTGTGGTTGAGGTCGGTTACTTCTCCCTGGCGTTTATCGCCGTCATTATCCGCAATAATATAATCTCCTACTTTAAGTTCATGGAATTTTATCATATGGCATTTATTTTGTGCAATAAATATAACAACAATTTTCAAATAAAAAACCGGCCGGGGAATTTTAGACCGCTTGCTGTTTAAATCAGGCGATCAGCTGGCTTACTACCCACCGGAATAATTTATTGCTTACTGCCTATTGCTTTTATTACTCCGCCCAACTCATCACATAACCTTCATTCTCGATGCCCAATGCATCTGTTGTTAATTGTAAAGGGCGAAAGGTATCTACCATAACGGCCAACTCTTTTGTTTCCCTTGCGCCGATACTTTTTTCCACCGCACCGGGATGCGGGCCATGCGGTATTCCTGCAGGGTGTAAGGTGATCATACCACGGGTAACATGTTTGCGGCTCATGAATTCCCCATCCACATAATAGATCAGCTCATCGCTGTCGATATTACTGTGATTATATGGCGCCGGGATAGCATCGGGGTGGTAATCGAATAACCTGGGGCAAAAAGAACAAACCACAAAAGCATTCGTTTCAAAAGTCTGGTGTACGGGTGGCGGCTGATGCACCCTGCCGGTAATGGGTTCAAAATCGTGGATAGAAAAAATATAAGGATAACAGCAACCGTCCCACCCGATCACATCAAAAGGATGCGTGCCATAATGCAGGCCATACAGTATCCCCTTCTTTTTTGTTTTGATGAGGAAATCTCCTTTCTCGTCGATCGTCTTCAAGTCCTGCGGCCCCCGCATATCCCTTTCGCAATAAGGGGCATGTTCCATTAACTGCCCAAACCTGCTCATGTACCTTTTGGGAAAACGCAGCGGGGTAAATGATTCTACAATGAACAGGCGGTTTTTGGCATCATTGAATTCAATTTGATAGATGGTGCCCCGTGGCAAAACAATATAGTCGCCATAACTGAATGGCAGCTCCCCATATTGCGTTTTTACCTTACCGTTACCTTCATGTACGAATATCATTTCATCGGCATCTGCATTTTTATAAAAATAATCCGTCATGCTTTGTTGCGGCGATGCCAGTACAATATGACAATCATTATTCACCAGTATGGCTTTGCGGCTTTGCAGGTAATCAGCCTCCGGTTTCACCTTAAAGCCTTCGAAGCTCCGGTGCTTCAGCATTTTTTCTTCCGCTATTTTCGGAGAAACGTCAATGGGTTCATCCGTTTTTGTGATCATCGTTGGCGGATAACAGTGATAAAGCAGCGAATAATCATCTGAAAACCCTTCGGTGGAAAATAATTGTTCGCTATACAAACTGCCATCCGGTTTGCGGAACTGGGTATGGCGTTTGTGCGGGATCTTTCCTAAAGTATAGTAGTGTGACATGATTAATTAAGCATTTGTAATTAAGAATAAATTATTTCTCAGGATCGAAAGCTACCAGGAATACTAACAGACGCAAAGATCAAGCGAAGCCAGCAGGAATACATATTTCCAGTTGCGCTTGTCTATATAATAAGTGAAGTTGCGGTGAAATGGCATTGCGTTGTTTGTTACTGTAAATTTACAGTAAATATCAAACCAACGTGACAAGAATTGGATTAATAGCAGATACCCACCACTTTCTCGATGAAACAGTTGTTGAGCATTTTAAAGATTGTGATGAAATATGGCATGCCGGGGACTTTGGAAGTATAGAACTTGTTCATAGTCTGGCGTCCCTTAAGATCACACTAAGAGGTGTTTATGGAAATATTGACGGATCGGATATAAGGAGTACTTATCCCGAACAACTGGTTTTTATGTGCGAAGCCGTAAAAGTAATGATGCGGCATATCGGGGGTTACCCGCCCCGATATAACCCCGAAACAAAAAAGGAATTATTGATGCACCAGCCCAAATTATTTATCAGCGGGCATTCCCATATTTTAAAAGTGATGTATGATCCCAAACTGGATTGCCTGCACATGAACCCCGGTGCTGCCGGCAAACAGGGATGGCATAAACTGCGAACGGTGATCCGTTTTGTGATTGACGGAAAAGAAATTAAAGACTGCGAGGTAATTGAATTAGGTAGCAGGTAGCAGGTGGCAGGTAGCAGGTAGTAATTTTTAAGTTGTAAGTAATAAGTAAACAGCATTTGATACGACGAACAACTTAACACTTATAACTTATCACTTACAACTTATAACTTATCACTTACAACTTCCTATTCCACCCAATCCGCAATAAAAATATTAATATCCCTGGTACCGCCGTTATTACGGTTACTGCAAAAAACGAATTTCTTTCCGTCAGGACTAAACATCGGGAAGGCATCAAAACCTTTGTCACGGCTTATCTTTTCAATATTTTTTCCATCAAGGTCGCAGATGTACATATTAAAAGGGAAGCCGCGTTTATACTCGTGGTTGCTGCAGAAAATAAAATGTTTACCATCAGGCGTAAAATTGGGCGCCCAGTTGGCCTGCTCTAAAAAAGTAACCTGGTGTGCATTGGTACCGTCGGCATTGGCGATCCATACTTCCATGTGCGTTGGCGCAACAAGGTTCTCTTTCAGCAGGTCTTTATATTCTTTTATTTCTTCGGGTGTGCCTGGCCGTGATGCCCTCCATATGATCTTTGTACCATCGGGACTGAACCATGCACCGCCATCATAGCCCAGCGTATTGGTGATCTGCTTTACATGCTTACCATTCATATCCATGGTATAAAGATCAAGGTCGCCGTTGCGTAAGGAAGTGAATACTATCTTATCTCCCTTTGGAGAAATGGTAGCTTCCGCATCATAACGGTTTGTCTTTGTTATTTGTTTGATGATATGGCCATTGGTATCCGCTTTAAAAATGTCAAAGCCTTCGTACACCGCCCAGATATATTTATTGCCATACTTGCTCCGGTCAGGTACAGGCGGACAATCCTTATTGACAAGATGCGTGGAAGCATACAAAATATGCTTACCATCGGGATAAAAATAACTACAGGTGGTTCTGCCCGTTCCTGTACTGACTAACTTAGATTCAAATTTTTCGTCGGGCCGTGTTGGAATTTTTCCCATCCATATCTGGTCGCATTCGATCCCTTGCTTTTCATTTTTCCGCTGGAAGATCAGGTACTTGCCATCGAAACTAAAATAGGCTTCAGCATTATCGCCGCCAAAAGTAAGCTGTTGTATATTGGCGAAATGCTTTTCACCCGGGAAGAGGATGGTATCAGCGATTACAGCCGGGAACTGACGGTTGGCAGCTGTATGCGGTTTGTAAGCGCTATTTGTAATAGTGATTACCAGGATTATCGTTGCAGGAAGCAGATATCTTTTCATACCATTTTTTATGCTGGCAAAGTTATGATAAGGCCCTGGTTAATTTGTCAAAGATTTGTCATTAGCTTAACGCTTAAGCGCTTAATTTTGCAAGAGCTATGATCATGAAACAGGCAACCATTGCAGTCTTTATTTTATGCTTATTCACCGCATGTAATAATGAAAAGAAAAAGCAGCCCGAAAAACCGGTAGTAACCAATGCTGCTGAAAAAGAGATGCAGGATGCTATTGCAAAATTCCCTGATTCGCTTCTGTTGAGAGAAAATCTCATACAATATTATAGGGATAATGGCACTTACGATATGGCCATTTCAGCAACTGATACTGCCCTAAAAAGAAGCCCTGGTAATGCCCGGCTATGGGATATCAAAGGCACACTTCAATTTGAAAACGAGGACACCCTCAATGCAATAAAATCTTTTGAAAAAGCCATTGAATTTTTTCCGGATCCGCAATATATGATGTCGCTGGGTACTTTATATGCACAAACAAAAAATGCAAAAGCACTTGATATGGCCGATGCTTTGCTAAGAAGCAAAAAAACAGCAGACAAAGAAGCATTATTTATTAAGGGGCTTTACTTCACCTATATTGGCGATAAACAGAAAGCCATCGTTTTTTTTGACAACTGCCTGGCACTTGATTACACTTTTATGTTTGCCTACCGCGAAAAAGCCATTGCACTGTATGACCTGCATAAATATGAAGAAGCCCTGAAAGTATTGGATAAGGCTGTTACCCTGCAGAATAATTTTGACGAAGGATATTACTGGAAAGGCCGTTGCCTCGAAAAAATGAACAGGGTAAACGACGCCATTGAAAGTTACAGGACTGCATTGCTATACGACCCGGAATATGTTGAAGCGCAGGATGCATTGGCGAAACTGGGAGTTAAATAGCTGGAATAGTTTAGAGTTAAGAGTTAAAAATGCAGAATTGAGAGTTAATAGATATTATCACTAATTTTGTGTTGTCAAAAAACTCATAACTCTTAACTCTTAACTCTTAACTCATAACTCTTAACTCTTAACTCATAACTCTTAACTAAATGCCCATCATTGCCCCTTCCCTGCTGGCTTCAAATTTTTTAAACCTGGAAGCAGCATGTAAAATGCTGAATGAAAGCCAGGCCGACTGGTATCACCTGGATGTTATGGACGGGAATTTTGTACCCAATATAAGTTTTGGGCCAATGCTGGTAGAATTCTTTCGCAAAGCAACTACTAAAGTTTGTGATGTGCACCTTATGATAGAAAACCCCGCTAACTATGCCGAAGCTTTTAAAAAAGCCGGTGCCGATATACTTACCGTTCACCTGGAAGCATGTCCGCACCTCCACCGCAATATTCAGCAAATAAAAAACCTGGGAATGCAGGCAGGCGTTGCCGTTAATCCCCATACACCGGTTGAATCACTGAAAGATATCTTAGCTGATATAGACCTGGTTTGCATGATGAGTGTGAACCCGGGTTTTGGCGGACAATCATTTATACCCCATACCCTCAATAAAATAAAGCAATTGCGGGAGATGATCGACGAACATTCATTGAAAGTGAAGATCGAGGTGGATGGTGGTGTTACACTGGATAATGCAAAGTCTATTATCCATGCAGGTGCCGATGTGCTGGTAGCAGGCAACACTGTTTTTAAATCTGCTGATCCAAAAGCTACCATTGCTGCACTGAAAGCAATTTAAGATAGGCGATCATACAAATGATTGGTGCAATAAAAACCCGTTTTAAATTCATAAGGAATCAATTTGCTCTTCCATCTGCTTCAACACGCCGGCATTCTGTTTCACCCAATTGTTCTCTTCCTTGTCCCATTTATATTTTTTGGTGATCATCTTATCTAAAATTACATAAGCTTTTGAAGCATCGGCATCATTATAAAAAATGTTCTTCCATGCCTTATCCAGTTTTTCTTCTTTTTTTAAATGGATACCACCCGCATACCAGATAAAACAGCCGGGCAAACCATAGAAAGAAATGACCGGTGCATTTCTCTTATCATTATCGGTATAATATAAATAATAAAAGTGCAGGCAATCCTTTAACCGTTTATGCAGTGCTGCATCATCTTCTGCAGCTTTTGGTTTTACCCGCCATTGCATATTGGGTGTATAAAACGGATCATTGGGCAGGTCTTTGTGCGCAAAACCATCCGCCATGTATTTTACAAGCGGGGCATTTTTACCAGGTTTGGCCAACACCAATTCGTCGAACCCCACTGCATGAATAACATATTGTTCTGTTGTTCCGTTTGCCAATGAAAATTGCAGCAACTTGGTTTTATCATCATAAGCCCATTTTCCCTGCACCATATTATCCCTGGGGTTCTTCACCATACTGCCATCATTAAAGAGATAATAACCACGAAATGGTATTTCAAGTTTATCGCTTACATCTTTTACGTCTTCATAATCTTCCTTATTATCCCAACGCTGGCAAACCAGTTTTGGTATCAGTTTTGAATCAGACAGGTCGATCATGCTTTTATCGGCACCTGCCCTATCGCCCGGCGAAAATGTTTTTTTATCTTTTTCATTATCGGTACTGCTGTTACACCGGCATAGCGCCATTAGCAGTATTATTCCGGAAAAAATTTTCTTCATGCACATATTGCGCTGGATTGTTTGTAAAGATTAATGCTATGCAGCGAATATAATATTAAAATCTTTTACCTTCATGCTATGAGAAGATTCCTTATCCTCATCATTTCTGTTATTTCACTTACTGCTTCGGCGCAGAAAAAATTTGCCTGGGTAAGCGGGCGGGTGATCGACGAGAATGAGAACCCCATGCAGAAAGTTTCTGTTAGCATACTCGGGAAGGCAACAGGCATGATCACCAATGATAGCGGTTATTTCCGTATTAAAGTTCCTGCCGACAGGGCATTTGCACTGGTATTTTCTCATACCGGCTACAATGAAACACAAAAGAATTTTTATTTAAGTGATGGGGAAGAAGAAAAGATCAGCCTGCGCATGGAGCCGGGGCGAAAGACATTGACAACGGTTGTGGTATCGGATGACAAGGAACGAAAAGAAATAGGGCTTACCCGTATTAACCCAAAAAATGCACTCACCCTGCCCAGTACCACCGGTGGTGTGGAAGGGCTGATAAAAATACTGGTGGGCAGTAATAATGAACTCAGTTCCCAGTACAGTGTGCGTGGCGGTAATTATGACGAGAACCTCATTTACATCAATGATTTTGAAATTTTTCGTCCCTATCTCGTTCGCAGCGGCCAGCAGGAAGGATTAAGTTTTATCAATCCCGAACTGGCAAAGAATGTAAGCTTTTACAACGGAGGCTTCCAGGCAAAATACGGCGATAAGATGAGCAGTGTGCTTGACATACAATACAAAAAGCCAAAAAGCTTCGGTGGTTCGGCCTATGTAAGTTTATTGGAACAGGGGCTGCACCTTGAAGGCGTGGCAAAAAAAGGCAGGTTCACTTATTTAGCAGGTATCCGTAACCGTAGTAATAAGAACCTGCTGAGCAGCCAGGAGACAACGGGCTCGTATATACCCGCTTCAACCGATCTGCAGGCTTTTATCACTTACCGGCTCAGTGAAAAGGTACAACTGGAATTATTGGGTAACCTCTCTGTTACAAAATTCACCCTCTTCCCCGAATCGGCGCAAAAAACGTCTGCTGTATTCTCTCCCCTGTTCACTGCAAATCTTGGTTTGGATATTTTATTTGAAGGGCAGGAGAAAGACGGGTACAGGACCAGCCTGCTTGGATTCAGTATACTGCAGTCCCTCAATAAAAGGTTAAAACTAAAATGGATGCTCAGCCGTTTCCAGAACAAGGAGAAAGAGAATTTTGATATTGCCGGCACTTATCTTTTCGGTGACAGGGATTTTGACCATACCAGCAGCACATTTGGGCAGATTGTAAACCCGTTGGGTGCAGGTTATTACCAGAATTACGGCAGGAACCAGCTGGATATCGTTGTGTACAATGCAGGTGTTAAGGGAAGTTTTGATAAGGGCAAACATTTTATACAGTTTGGTAACAGTATCGAACAAACGAAGATAAATGACCAGCTGAAGGAATGGGAATACCAGGACAGCGCCGGGTATTCTTTACCTTATAACCCCGGGCAATTGAATTTATATAAAGTGCTCAGGTCAAATGCCAATCTTTCTGTACAAAAATTCAGCGGTTATGTGCAGGACAATATCCGTCTTGGCGATAGCGCAAAAGATATTACGCTGCAGGCGGGGGTACGCTATAATTACAATACGCTCAACAAGGAATTTTTAATAAGTCCGCGTGCACAGTTGAGCTGGAAACCGAAATGGAAAAAGGATGTGGTATTGAAACTTGCAGCAGGCGTGTATGACCAACCACCCTTCTATCGCGAGCTGAGAAAATATGATGGTACGCTTAATACAGTTGTAAAAGCACAGAAGAGTTACCAGCTTGTTGCAGGAATGGATTATAATTTTATCGGTTCGGGCAACCGGCCATTCCGGATCACCACTGAAGCTTATTATAAAAGTATAAGCGATGTGGATGTATATGATGTAGACAATGTGAAGATCCGCTATGCCGGTAACAATAACGCCAAGGCCTATGCTACCGGAATTGAAGCCCGGTTATTCGGCGAACTGGTGAAAGACGCAGAGAGTTGGCTCAGCATTGGCTTCATGCGTACCAGGGAAAATATTGATGATGATCATTATTATCAATATAAAAATGCTGCGGGTGAAATCATCACGGCAAAAAGCACCGACCAGGTACCGGTTGACAGTATACGCAATGAAGTAGGCTGGTTGCGCCGCCCTACCGACCGGTTGATTACCGTTGGTTTATTCCTGGAAGATTACCTGCCTACCAATAAGAATTTTAAAGTACACCTGAACCTGCTTTACGGCAGTAATATGAGTTATAATATTCCCAACAGTGTGAAGTACCGTAATGCACTCATCATTGAACCTTATATACGTGCCGACATTGGCTTTAGTGCGCAACTACTCAGCGAAAGGTCTGAACGCAGGAGCCATAGCCCCTTCAAAGATTTTCAGAATATATGGGCAAGTTTTGAAGTGTTCAATTTAATAGACAGGCAAAATACCATCTCTTACCAATTGATAAAAGATTTTGCCAATAACGTTTACAGTATCCCCAATCGTTTAACACCAAGGTTGGTGAATTTTAAAATTGTAGCAAGGTTCTAAGCATATAGGGCAAGGGATATTGAATGATGGCCGGAGATTAACTTCAACATTCAAAATTCCTTCTTGCCTGTTCATGTTTAAATCATTTCCCGCCCGTTATTTTAACGTTCTTAACAAAAAAGATTTCTTTATTAATTCACATACTGTGAATAAGTAAATTTGTGATGTATCAACTGCAATTCGTTAAATTTGAAAAGCAAGTTTGATAAGCATAAACAATATTCATTGTTAACTGGGTGCTGCTATGTATGGTTTTATTTTTCTTACCATGACAAAAACAGCGCATTAAAACCAAAAGCCTTTGACAGAAACGATCATCAACCTCGAAACCGTTAACCCTATTGAATTTTTTGGCGTAAACAACGGAAAGCTGGACATCCTAAAAAAGAAATTCCCCCTCTTAAAAATCCTTAGCCGCGGTACACAGATCAAATTAAGTGGTGCCCCCGAGCAGATCGAAGGAGCGAAAGAAAAGATCGATCTTATCCTTCGTTACCTGGAACGCAACGGGCACATGAGCGCCAATTATTTTGAACAGATACTTGGCGGTGATGATGAACGGGTGATCGATAATTTCATGGACCGCAATCCCAATGACGTATTGGTATTTGGTCCTAATGGAAAAACAGTACGGGCCCGTACCGCCAACCAGAAAAAAATGGTGGAAGCCTGCGATAAGAATGATATCCTTTTTGCCATCGGCCCCGCAGGTACGGGTAAAACCTATACTGCAGTTGCCTTAGCAGTACGGGCATTGAAAAATAAACTGGTCAAAAAAATTATTCTTACCAGGCCTGCAGTGGAAGCTGGTGAAAGCCTTGGCTTTTTGCCCGGCGACCTTAAAGAAAAGATCGATCCGTATTTACGGCCATTGTATGATGCACTCGATGATATGATCCCTGCAGATAAGCTTGGTTATTATATGAGCACACGTACCATCGAGATAGCGCCGCTGGCGTATATGCGTGGCCGAACACTCGACAATGCTTTTATCATACTGGATGAAGCCCAGAACACGAATGACCTGCAGATAAAGATGTTCTTAACAAGGATCGGCCCCAATGCAAAAGCCATCATCACCGGCGACCCAACACAGATAGACCTGCCTAAGAACCAGCAAAGTGGTTTATTCAAAGCTACACGCATCCTCAAAAATATTGATGGCATTGCGCATATCGAACTGGATGAGGAAGACGTGGTGCGACATAAACTGGTAAAATCCATCATCAAGGCTTATAATAAAGACGACGTAAACGAAACAGAAAGAAAAAAAACTTTGTAGTTTTGTAAGATGGAGGTGAGAAGGAAACAACAAACCTGGGAAGCTCTGCGGATGTTGTATTGTTCACTTTTCACGCCTTACGCTTTATGAATTTGCATCACACTACTAACCTTCATTATACCATGAGGTGGCTGCCAGGCTGCCTCATTTTTTTCCTCTTGTCCTGCAGCAGTGAAAACAAGTACCATCCACTTATTATCAGTAAAGCAGATTCTATCGCCGAAGCACAAAAGAATGCAAGGGCTTTTTTACAAATCGATTCCGTTAAAAAAATAATCCGCACCGGCGACCTTGTAGTAAGAACAGGCAATGATTTCACGAGCGAAAGTTTAAGGAGCCTTAACCAACATGACCAAACCTATTCACATTGTGGAATTGCCAGCATAGAAAATGACAGTTTATTCGTTTACCATTCATTGGGTGGCGAATGGAACCCCGATCAGAAGATACGCCGTGACCGACTGGAAGTTTTTGCAGAGCCTTACAGTAACCGGGGCATCGGGGTATACCGGTTTGCCCTGTCGGAACCTGAGGTCAAAACCCTGATGATAACGGTGAAAAAGCTGCATGATATGGGCATTATGTTCGACATGAAATTTGACCTCAAATCCAATGACCATATGTACTGTGCCGAATTTGTTTACAAATCCTATGTAATGGGAACCAATGGGAAATTACACTTTAGCACCAGCCATATCGGTGATTTTGCCTTTATAGGGGTGGATGATCTTTTTTTACAGCCTGATTGCAGGGAGCAGAAAAAAATATTGTATAAATAATAGTTTGAAAGCTGGAAAATAAAATTAATTTTGAGCCTCAAACCAAAAAATAAACTTTTATGAAAAAAATGTTAATGGGAGCGGTTGTTCTTGCCTCCGTTTTCTTTGCCGGTTGTAACAGCGCTGGTAAAGGCGATCCCAAAAGTGTACTGGTGAGCTTTTTTGACGCCCTTACTAAAAAAGATATTTCCGGCGCCAGGAAGCTGGCAACAGCTGAAAGCAAAAGCATGCTCGACATGATGGAAATGGGGATGAAAATGGGTGGCGACAAGAAAGATGATGGAAAATATGATAAGGAAAAGATGGAATTCGGCGATGCCAAAATTGAAGGTGATAAAGCCACAGTGGCTGTTAAAGACAAATCAAGCGGCGAAACAACCAACTTTACTTTAAAGAAAGAAGGTGGCGACTGGAAAGTAGCTTTCGATAAATCATCCATGATGAATATGGGCATGGATAAAATGAAAGATAAAGGAATGAATATTGACAGCACCGTAAATAACGGATTGGACAAATTGAAAGACCTGAATACGGATTCATTGGGCGACAAAATGAAAGAAAGCCTTCAAAAGCTGGAAGATGCAACTAAAAAACTGAATGAAAACCATTAATCGAATTCTTTTATAGTATGAGCGCCCTGCCTGAAGCGGGGCGCTTTTTTTATTGGGCATTTAGGAAAGATGTTTAACTTTAAGTATGAAGAGACCATATTTATTTATCGTTGCATCGCTCCTCTTTTTTGCATCCTGCAACAGCCATGAAAAAAAAATTCCCCAAACGGATATAGAAGTTGCCACGGCATTTATCCGTGACATACTCGATAATAAACTGGATGATGCCGAACAGTTTGTACTCAAAGACGAATCCAACCAGCAGTATTTTGAGATCATCAAGGAACAGTATCGCAAAAAAGATAAGGCGGAACTGGAAAAATATAAAACCGCAGACATTCTTATCGACGAAGTAAGTAATATAACCGACAGCATCAGTATCGTTAATTACAGCAACAGCTATAACAAAACAATGAAGAACAAAGTGAAACTGGTTCGCAGTAATGGTAAATGGCTGGTAGACCTGAAGTATACTTTTTCCGGCAATTTGTAATACGAAACAATGTTCAGAAATTTTTTATTAGTGGCCCTCGGAGGCGGAATTGGCTCAATACTTCGGTATGGCGTATCGCTGATGATCAATGCAAAGTATTTTCCCTGGCCCACGCTTGCGGTAAATATCATTGGCAGTTTTATCATCGGGCTAATTCTGGCATTGAGTATAAAGGAAGAATCGTTTTTGTACAACTGGAAATTATTCCTTGCAACAGGTGTATGCGGCGGCTTTACCACTTTCTCTGCTTTTTCGCTGGAGAACATGGAACTGCTGCAAAGCGGGAAATATTTACTCGCCGTGACTTATATTCTTGTAAGTGTTGTGCTGGGAATTGCTGCAGCCTTCTTAGGCTTTAAACTCTTAACGTTAAATTCTTAATTATAACTCAATACTTCATGTACGTACTTCACCCCTGGCATGGCGCCCATTACGGAGATAAGTCACCACAGATAGTGAATGGCCTTATTGAAATTCCACAGGGTTCCAGGGCAAAATATGAGATCGATAAAAAAACGGGGTTGTTGAAACTGGACAGGGTAATTTATTCTTCCTTCCACTACCCGATCAATTATGGATTTATTCCGCAAACATTGGGGCAGGATGGAGACCCCCTCGATATTTTAGTGATGTGCAGTGAAAGTATACAACCGCTTTGCCTGGTGGAAGCTACCGTGATCGGTAACATGCAGATGATCGATACCGGTGTGGCGGATGACAAGATAATTGCGGTAGCCACAAAAGACCTGGGAGTAAATTATATCACCGATATAACAGCACTACCCAAACATTTTATTGCCGTGCTGCGCAATTATTTTGAGCAATACAAAGTGTTGGAAAATAAAAAAGTGGAGATAGACGATTTCCAGGATAAGGAAGCAGCTTATAAAGTTATAGAAGACGCCATCGCATTGTATAAAACTAGTTTCCAAAAATAATGACCACAAAAAAAATAAATATGGATGCACAAACTATACTCATCCTGCTTTTAGTAGGTATTGGTGCCGGTATGTTAAGCGGCCTCGTTGGGGTGGGTGGAGGTATAATCATTGTACCAGCTTTGGTTTTTTTCCTGGGCTTCTCTCAAAAAATGTCTCAGGGCACTTCACTGGGCATCCTTTTATTACCGGTAGGCATACTGGGTGTGCTGCAATATTATAAACAGGGTTATATTGATTTTAAAGTGGTAGGCATCATCTCCCTTGCCTTTTTATTTGGCAGTTATTTCGGCAGTAAAATTGCGTTGAGCCTGCCGCAAGATACCGTGAAGAAGATCTTTGCCGTAATGATGATACTGATCGCTGTTAAGCTCTTGTTTTTTGATAAACAAAAAAAAGCCGGGAACGAAGATAAAGTTACGGGGCAAACAACTGATACCAGGGTAACTGCAATAATAACGGGAAACGATAGCTGATTCCTGCGATCCTTATTGCAATTATGGAATTTAAAGTAATTGTACATCTAACTGGTATACCAATCCTTATTGAACATTGTGCATAGCGGTAAATACAACCATATAGAAGATAACGAACTCTTAAGGCGTTTTTATGACGACCATGATAATGAGTGGCTTGGCATTTTGTTACAACGCTATACTATGCTCCTCCTTGGTGTTGGTATGAAGTATTTGAAAAATGAAGAGGAGGCAAAAGATTGCGTGCAGCAGGTATTTTTAAAAGCCATCAATGAACTGCATAAATACAAAGTAGAATATTTTAAGAGCTGGATATATATGGTGGCCAAGAACCACTGCCTGATGAAACTCCGGGATTCCCGCAAATTTACCACAGGTATCAATGAAGAATTGATGGCCACCCCAGATGAGGCGATGGAAAAGGTCAATTATGTTGAAAAAGATAAAAAACTCAATAATATGGCCGCGGCACTGCAGCAACTGAACAAAGAGCAGCAAGTATGTGTAACTTTGTTTTACCTGCAGAAAAAAAGTTACCAGCAGGTTGTAGAGGAAACCGGTTATAACCTGATGCAGGTAAAAAGTCATATTCAAAACGGGAAAAGGAATTTAAAAAAAATGATGGAAGAAATGGACAGTGCGGATGGGCAATAAGCGATACTAAACAGTAAATAGTAAATGATCAAATGAGCGATGACTTAAAAGACATATTATCCAATCTGAACAACGAGATAGAACAGGAAAAACTGCTGGACTATCTTAATAAAAAATTGTCTGCCACCGAAGCCCACGAAGTGGAAAAGCAGATGGCCGATGATGCATTCGTGAATGACGCCGTTGAAGGCCTCGGGGAATTCAATAATAAAAAAGACCTCTCCCTCTATGTCACGCAGCTTAACCGTAACCTGCAACAGCAACTGGATAAGAAAAAGAAACGCAAAGAAAAACGTAAACTAAAAGACCAGCCCTGGGTGTATTTCACCATCGTATTGTTATTGCTGCTGATCGTTACCTGCTACGTATTGGTGAAAAAATATACGAATATCCATTGGTAACAAATCCCATCTTGGGTGGATTCACACAATGCTCGCATAGTAGCCAGGAATGATACTGGGGCTTTACCGAAAACATTTTGGATATTATATTATCAGGGGGGTGAAATAGATCAGGCGGCTATCAACTGGCGCTGTACAATAGCGATCATCGGCTTTGCAGAGGTAATGACCGCATAGTGAGGCATCATTGGCGGGATACGAATGATCTCCCCAGCTTCATAATGTTTTTTCTCTCCGTCAAAATACATATCACAATGGCCCTCCAGGATGGCCACAAATTCATTACAGGTGGAATGTTCTTCCAGGTCAAAGCCTTTTTTTGCCCAAACCATGGCATTCATCACAGTACCGGTTGAAGGAAGTTCATGCACCCATAAATTATCATAATCTTCACCGGGTGACGGGATATCCTTATCAGCCATCCACTTGCTGAAATCATTCGCAGTAGTATGCTCTTTTACCAGCGGCGGGTAAACCTTACCGCTACCAGATAGCTGCTGGTAAAGAGCCAGCAATAATTTTGTTCGGTTACCCGCAGGGGGTTCAACACGATTGGCCATGGCATATTCTTCCAGCAAACTGTTGATTACATCAATTTCATTTTGTATCGCCGGGTATAGCTTTGCATATGCAGCCACTTCCCGTTCTTCCTGCGGTGAAGCAAGGCCAAGGCAATAAGTCTCCAATATGCCGGAATGTATATATGCTGCAATATCCATGTGGCGCAAAATTAAAAAAAATCTGCTAAGGGGTCTCCGAATATAGTGTCACTCAATATTATATTTCAAAATAATTAAATACATTATTTTTTTTGGGAATTTATTTAGACTAAATTCGCACATACACGGCTTATTTTTAGCAAAATAAAGAACTATGAAAATGAAAATTAGAGTTACCCCCTTCCTGTTTTTTTCCTTATTTTTTCTTGTGCATATTTTAAACAGCTGTGGCAAACCTGAGGGGTCCACCGAAAACCCAACGACACCTACTACCGTTGCCGACGATAAAGCATTCATTAATACGGTCAGCACTAATACCAATAACTGTATCAAAGCAGCCCGCGATGGAAATTTATCCCAGTCTATTATCCAGTTCCTGAGTTTGTCAAACGGAGTAGTGGGCAATGAGAATTGGGTAGACAGTATGTCCACCGAACTGGAAAATGTAATGGGCACTTTACAACTTGACCCCAATAACAGCAAATTTGATTTCCCTGCTTACTGGGGTACTTATAACTGGAACAGGGTCACAAAAAAATTCACAAAGACCGCTGCTGTGGGGATATTCATCAATTTCCCATCCGCCCCAACCCAACTGACCAATAATGTTGCCATAGCATTTACGGTATACACTGATGGTTTATACCAGGCCAATGCAAAAAATATTTATTTACCAAAGACAGCAAAAGCAACAATGACAAAAGATAATGTTGTTGTAGCCGATATGAATTTCACAGGAAGCTATTCAAGCGGCAGTTTCCCTATCCCTATAAACCTTTTGTATACCATTGTATTGGCGCCGCATACTTATACGTTCAGTGTTCAGGAAGTGACCACCACGCAGTTTAAATTTGCTTCTTCCATTATATCGGGCGGAGGCTGCGGAATAAATATTACAGCAACGATCACATTCAATAATGATGACTATAATAACTTTACTATTGAAAACGACCTGAAGACCGTGCAAGCACAGTACCAGAGCGGCGATCTTAGTGTTAAGTCAAATTGGGATGCCAAGACCTATTACCTTTTTAATAACCCCACTACCTTAAATCTTAACAGCACCCTTTCCAATTCTGTTTACAATAAAACTGATAAGATAGCAGAATTGAAATTCCTTGATGTTGCCGGTGTAAGAAAATTATACATCTATTATAAGGACGGGACTTCTGAAAACACTTCTGTCTATTATGATCCCTTCACCACCAACCTTAAGAATATCCTGAGGCCGATGTTTGGCAATGATGTAGACACATGGTTTTAAAACTTAGTAGGCGAATTGAAAAAAATAAAGGAAATACGCGTCATTGGATTATTGGCTTGTTGCGCCCTGCTTACACAAACAGGCTTTTCACAAAATACCAAGCCGACTGATAAAAGGCAGGAACTGGGTATCGACATCACCAATACCCTAACTTTTCTTAAAAAGAATTCCCAATCCTATCTTTTAAATTACCGCTACTTTTTTTTAAAAGATAAATATGCGTTAAGGGCAGGATTGAATTTAGACCTGAGTACGGGTCAGTCCGACGGCTATTATCCCGATTTCAGGATAGGTATACAAAAGAATAAATACGATAAGAAATGGAATACCTATTATGGGATCGATGCTTCCTATGCTTATTTTAAATCGAACGCAACACCAACCACTACTTCAAAATTTGGACTAACTCCATTGGTAGGCGTGCAATATTATATGAGCAACCGGCTCTCTTTCTCCACCGAAGCGGCATTGAATTTTGAGGAATTTTTTATCCGCACCAAAAATTCATTCGACCCCAATAACAAGACCAGTTATTTAAGGGTACATATCGGGTATGTAGGTATGTTTTTGATCAGCTATCATTTCTAAAAAGGTCGACCACCTTTCGAAGGTGGTCGACCTTGGCGTTATTGTTTTACAAATCTTATCACACTTGTTTTATCATCTGCACTGATACCGCTGATATTATATGTACCTTTTGTCAGGTTGCTTACATTCATATCTATGCTGTTATAACCGGCGATCAGCGTTATCGTCTGCCTGCTCACCACCCTACCCTGCACATCACTGATCACCGTTTCCACTTTTGTTGGTGCTGCAGCTGTTGCATTCAGTTTAAAGCTTCCAGATGTAACAGGGTTAGGTGCAATATTCAGCAATTCAAATCCCTTGGTTGCATTCAGTAAGGCGATGATATTGCTATAAGTTATTTTACCGTTAGCATCTGCTATTTTAAGGCGGTAGTAATTCATGCCAGCTAAAGGTTGGGCATCCGCATAATCAAATGGCTGGGCACAACGCAAGGCAGTTGCGCTGATGGTATAAACCCCTGTAAAGTTGCGTGCGTCTGCACTGCGTTCCAGGGTAAGTGTTGCGCTTGGCGTTGTATTGCAGGTAACCTTCCACGTTATTAAATGTTTGCCGGATTGCTTTATGCCGTTGATATAATTCAAACTGATGGGGAGTACAACATTTAATTCGCCGGCTATGGCAAACTCACTGAAACCACTCATACCTGTACGGCTTACCGTTGGACTGGTATTACTACCCGTTGTAGTTACATGCGTGCCATCCCGCGTCCAGTCCTGTCCTGCAGGACTAGTTGGCCGCTTCACTAAAATGGTCTTTGTATAATCACGTATATTAGTAGATCCATTTTGCGTAAAAGTTCCCGTGTATAACCCTCCTGTTAATCCTCCAGCTGCATTCACAAACCAGGAACCCACTAAACTAACCATATTGATATTTGTGATAGCTCCTTCTACCAACGGCACAGCATTGGGCCAGCCAGGGTAAACAGTTGAATAGTTAGCAGCCAAAGTTCCTGCAATCGTAGGCGCAGAAGTAAAATTGATATTTACAGGCCTGTAATAATTTGATGCGCCAATTGGAAAATCATAAGAGTTGGTGCTCGCTGCTATACCCCTTTGCAAAATGCCGCCATTTAAAAAAGCCGTAGATGAACCTCCTACCAAGCTGGTAGTATTGGTATATTGTACATTGACAGTATAACCACCAATATTCTTGATGACTCCACTGGTAAAATTTAAAATGGCATTTGCATTATTAGGCATTGTTAAGTTGCTAAGCAAATTAAAGCCGGGCGTATTATTAAAAGTTACGGTAACATTTGAAGTGATGGTGGCAATGGAAATGTTTTGTATTGACGTTCCCAAAAAAACAACTTTACTGCCTGTAGCGGTACCGGTTGCAGTTATTGTGCCATCAATAGTAACATCCCCCTTTACATCAAACCCGGAAGTTGCTGTAGGCGAAACAGCACTTGTTGAATTCAGGTTGACAACCATACTTGCTGAAACTGTTAGATTTTTATTTACAGTAATGGTCCTGGTAGTACCTCCATTTGCTTGTATTGTGCAATTTCCCGTTCCCGAATTGATCACCTTGAAATTCTCGCATGTTGCACTAGAGCTAAAAAGACTTGTACCTCCTGCACCCACACATACATTGCCGGGAGCACTGAACTCAATATCGCCCCAAGTTGTTAACTGGGAAGAACTAAATGCAGGGTAGGTTGCACCCGTAAGACCTGAAATAATATTTCTTGCTGTTGTGGCATAAGTACCTACGGGAAATGTACCGGCATTGATACGCTTCATTTCCTGGATTCCACCCGCATTGACAAAAAATGTAGCCGCTGCAGAACCAGCAACACTTGCACCTGAGCCTACATAATTTAAAGCTCCATTGATATTAACAATTGATCCGGTTGCACAACTCAACCTGCAGGTACCGGTATATGTAGTAAAATCTCCCAAATTTAATGTACCATTTACATTTAGAATAGAAGAGGACAAGAAACCCATGTTTATTTCACAGCGATTGGTGTTGGTTGTACCCGTGCAGGTCATTGTACTACCAACATCTATTTGTGATGTTACGGGTCCGGAAATTGTAATATTTGTTGTAGAACTGGTTCCGGTAAAAAGAACGCTTGAATTATTAGTTATTTTAATTGAATTCACCGTTAAAGTACCATTTACA
>JAYWAN010000215.1:0-8226 GCA_043782405.1 Chitinophagaceae bacterium | reverse complement strand
AAAAAAAGGGTATCTCAACTTGCCTTTTATAAGGGATTCCTTTTTTCTCAAGCTCATAACAAAAGCAAGCTTCATAAATTTTCTCTAATAGGCCCGGCCCAAGTCCTTTATGTAATTTATAGGCAGCATCTACAATTTCTTTCCCTAAGAATTCTTCTCTTTCTGATAGTTGCGAATACATTGATTAAAAAATTAGTTTGTCACAATGATACTAAGGTGCAAGGGAAATAACAAGTGCTCTTTAATGTGTTGCTCCTAAATTATTTCGAAGAAATAATCCTTAGTGTCTTAGTGCCTTCGTGGCAATTTGATACATTACTTTTAGTATACTGTTTTTCTCTTTCCACTTTCGAAATCTTTAAAAATAAATGCACCCAGTTTATCTAAAGATGCAAAGAACGCCTTGCCGTTATTCATTTCTGTGAACTCCTGTACAAAACGTTGCAGGTAGGGGTCGGATGCAATCATAAAAGTGGTGATGGGTATCTTTAATTTTTTGCATTGTGTGGCAAGGCTCATGCAACGGTTCAATATTTTTCTGTCTGCGCCCCAACTGTTCTTATAATAGCGCTTACCAACTTTTAAACAGGTTGGTTTGCCATCAGTGATCATAAAGACCTGCTTATTGGGATTGCGCCTGCGCCTTAAAATATCCATTGCCAGTTCCAGTCCGGCAACAGTATTGGTATGATAAGGCCCCACTTGCAAATAAGGCAGCTCCTTTATTTCAATGGTCCAGGCATCATCCCCAAAGACCACGATATCGAGAGTGTCTTTGGGGTATTTTGTCTGGATCAATTCACTCAATGCCATGGCAACTTTTTTTGCCGGCGTAATTCTGTCTTCCCCATACAATATCATCGAATGAGAAATATCGATCATTAGCACGGTGGATGTCTGCGCCTTAAAATCTGTCTCCCTTATTTCCAGGTCATCTTCCTGCATCTTAAAACTGTCGATGCCATGATTGATCTGTGCATTACGAATAGACGAAGTAAAATCGATCTGCTCCATTGTATCCCCAAACTGGAAGGGCCTTGTTTCAGGATTTATTTCATCACCACCACCAGGTCTAAAAGTGTTGTGATTACCCTGTTTTGTTTTCTTGAGCTTACCAAAAATTTCTTCAAGGCTTTTTTTGCGGATACCCTGTTCTGTTTTTGAAGTGATTTTTATTTCACCGGTTCCTCTTTGCTCATCAATATACCCTTTGTCTTTTAGGTCTTCAATAAAATCGCCGATGCCGTATTCATCATCGGTGAGCTTGTATTCCTTATCCAGTTCATTCAACCACTGCATGGCTTCATTGAAATCGGCATTGGTGTAAGTAAGTAACTGTAAAAAAAGATTCAGCAAGGTCTCAAAAGGTGACTTGCCCTGTTCATTGGGATCGTATTTAGAGAAATTGTAGCCAAGCATAATTGAGTAGGCGTGTAAGCGTCATGACGGTTCAAAGCCGTCAGACGCTTACTTATCTAAATTACGAAACATTTAAGTGTAGCGATTGGTTCAGTAGTTAAATAAAAAAATCCCCCGGAATATTCCGGGGGACCAATATTGAATCGTGTCCTCATTTAAGGATTCTTCTTTGGCGAATCTGCTTTTTTAGGCGGTATTAGCGGCTGATTATTGATAGAAACCGGGGCTTCTGTTACCGGGGGCTTAGGATTTTTAAATTGCTGCTCCAGTGTTTGTACCTGCATTAAAAATCTTTCCACATCATTTTTATCACCTCTTTTCCTGCCCGACTGGTCTAAATAATCAAATACAGATAACTTGTCTTCATCCAATGACGCATAATAAGTTAATTGTTGCTCCAGGTCTTTCTTCAGGCTTTTGCCTATTTTGGCAGCCAGTGTGGTGTCATCGGCTAAATAAGCGGCCTGCAACATGATCATGGAAATATAATTATGCGACTGGTTACGTGATACCATACCATAAGGGAAATTTTCTTCCAGCATCATCTTATCACATTTATCCAGCATCTTCCTGGCCTGCTCTTTTTTGTTGCTCTGCGAAAGGTTAATGGCAGCCATCGCATAAGCCTGGCGGATAGTGTTCAAATGCCTGCGGTTCTCTTCATCGTAATATACACCTGCCTTATCAGCGTTGCCAAAAACAAACTTGGTCATCATTTTATCATATACCCAATCCTGGTTCACTTCACTGCTTTTTACCGGAACAAACCGGTAAGTCAGGCCATCCTGCCTGATATAATCCTGGAAGCCAAGGCCACCGCCATCCTGTGAAGTGAAATAAATAGGGCGTTTCCATTTATTGGCAGCAATGATATTTAAAATGGCAGCATCATTTTTAAATAATGCATTCTTTGGTATTTCAAATTGCACTGCCGGCACTACGCTATCATTTGCATTTACTGTACCATTTTGCCTTACTACACTTAGATCCACGGGGACACTTACTTTTTTAGACGGATAAATATTCAACATGCTGCCATCTCTTCCCTGTTCCATCTTATTGGGATCATCACTTCCGGCATAATCTTTCATCATAGTATAAAGATCCATGAATTGATTAGGGTCTATTCCCGCCTTGGGCGCATTGTAAATAACATCCCTGCTAGCACCTTCTATCTGGTTGGGTGCCCATATAGGGTCGATGGGGTCACTCCCGTTTACTTTGTAGCGCAACTGGTTGATGTACCAATCGGTTCCCAACAAACTGGAGTTGATGACACGTATATCCCTTCGTATGCCTTCCACTTCCTGTGCATACCAGAGCGGGTAAGTGTCATTATCGCCAAAAGAAATTACAATAGCGTTGGGTGCACAACTTTCCAGGTAATCTATGGCAAGGTCTCTTGCCAGTGTTTTATTGCTGCGGTCATGATCATCCCATTCCTGGCTGGCCATTAATACCGGTACCGCCAAAACGCAGAGTCCGGCAGCAGTAACATTCAAAACCATCCTGTTTTTCAATACACCGGATAATAATTCTTTAATGTATAAAACACCAATACCTATCCAGAAAGCAAATGCATAGAACGAACCTACGAATGCATAATCACGTTCCCTGGGCTGATTCCCGGCCTGGTTTAAATAAAATACTACGGCGAGTCCGGTAAAGAAGAATAATAACCCAACTACCAGGGCATCACGATTATCTTTCCTGATATGGAATACAAGTCCAAGTAAGCCCAATATAAGCGGCAAAGCAAAAAGTTTATTATTGGCTTTGTTATTTTTTAAACTATCGGGCAATTTAGCCTGGTTGCCCAACCTGATATTATCTACAAACGGAATACCGGTTTGCCAGTTACCATCTCTTACATTGGCCATACTTATTCCCTGTACATCATTCTGTTTTCCCGCAAAATTCCACATGAAATAACGGAGGTACATCCATCCAACCTGGTAAGCCATTGCAAATTCTATGTTCTCACCCATGCTTGGGGCTCTTTCCCAGTTGCCCTGTGCATCTTTTCCGATACCCATCCAGCTGGCATAATAATCTGCATGGCCCTGGTCATTACTTGCATCCCACATGCGGGGAAATATATGCTGGTCTTCGGGCGCATAAACATATTCTACCTTCCTTCCGTTCAGTGCGTATTTGTCTTTACCTTTTACATAGGTTTCGGTGACCTTGTTATCAATAGGTTGAGCGTTAAAATCCTGTCCGTATAGTATTGGCCAGTCGCCATATTGTTCGCGGCTTAAATAACCTACCAGGTTAACCGGGTTATCTACATTAAACATATCCACGGAAGGATCTGCCAGTGAACGGACCATCGTGGTAAAATAAGAAGAAAAACATCCCATTACCATAAATGCAAAACACCAAAGAAATAATTTTATGCGTGGCAGGACGGTTTTATTTGCAAAAAATATAGCTGCAACCAGCATAGCCAATGTGAGGCCAATCTTTAAACCGATGCCGTCATCACCGGTTGGAAATATCAATACAATCAGAAATAGCAGCAACCAGATGGCGAATTTCAGCTTACTGAGGTTTTCTGCCCTGAAACGGAAACCGATAAAAACAAATAATCCTATGATAATAAAATAAAATGTAAATCCCGAAAAGAAAGGCATCCCAAAATTATTTACAAAGAAGATATCAAAATTACCGGCACCTTTAATGGTCCATTGTATAACTGCTTTTTGAACAAAGCCTGTTATAACGCAACCGATGATAAATGCCCAAAGGGTATTCAGCTTAGTTACTTTAAAGCGCTTGTAGTAATAGATCATTACAATCGCCGGTATTGTCAATAAATTCAGCAAGTGAACACCAACGCCAAGGCCTATCAGGTAAAATAACAAAATGATCCAGCGGTCGGCCCTGGTAAAATGCCCCTTTATACCTTCTGCTTCTTCTTCATCAACATTCTGTTCCCATTTTAAAATGGCCCAGAATACAATGGCAGTAAAAAAAGATGACATGGCATAAACCTCGCCTTCAACAGCACTATACCAGAATGAATCTGAGAAGCAATAAGCCAAAGCGCCTACAACACCGGCAGCCATAATACCAAAGATCTTGTCATTGGTTAATTCGGCGCCGCCTTTTGTTACGATTTTACGGGCAAAATGCGTGATGCTCCAGAACAGGAACAGGATGGTAAACCCACTGGCCAGCGCACTCATCAGGTTGATACCGGTAGCCGCATGGTGGGCATCAAAAGGAGCCATGAACAGGCGCCCGATCAATACAAAAAGCGGTGCTCCCGGCGGATGCGGGATCTGCAGTTTATAGGCACTGGAAGCAAATTCTCCACAGTCCCAGAAACTGCCTGTAGCCTCCATTGTCATGATATAAACCGTGCAGGCAATAATGCAGATGGCCCATCCGGTTAAGTTGTTGATGCGTTTAAAATTCATATAGATTTGGGTTATAGGTTGGCAAATATAATCATGTTTGGCCTTTGACACCTGACAGGGAGGATTTTTTACAATTTTTTTGCGTCTTGATTGATATTGAATAAGGCTGACACGGGTAATAAGGATTTATCGTTCTTATCCATTTCACCAGGTAATCTGCTTTGCATCTTCCTTTGCAATCCGCGTTACATCCTATCTTTGGTATAATGAAAAAAGCATTCCTGCAACTTCATGCTGCTGTTTTTTTAGCCGGCTTTACTGCAATACTCGGTAAACTGATCACACTTAATGAAGGGCTGCTGGTTTGGTTTCGTTTATTCATCACTGTTGTTAGCCTTGGCTTCATTTTATTTGTAAGAAAAGAATTGCAACGGATCAATAAAAAAGATGCGTTTAAAATTTTCGGGGTAGGGGCGATAGTAGCTTTGCACTGGGTGACTTTTTACGGCAGTATAAAATATGCCAATGTTTCTGTTGCCCTGGTTTGTTTTAGTGCCACAGGATTTTTTACTGCTTTCTTTGAACCGCTGATCCTTCAGCGAAAAATTGCCCTTATCGAGGTTTTGCTGGGATTACTGGGTATTGCCGGAATTTATATCATTTTTGATTTTCACCCACAGTATAAAACGGGCATTATCTTCGGCATCATTTCATCAATGGGCAGTGCATTATTTCCCATCTTCAATAAGCGCCTGCTGCTTAAATTCTCCCCGAGGATACTTACATTTTATGAATTGGGAGGGGGTCTTCTGACGCTTACACTTTTAGTGCCATTATACCTGCTGCAATTCCCGGCAGCTTATTATTTGCCAACGACGGGTGACTGGCTTTGGTTATTGGTGCTGGCCTGGTTTTGTACAGTGCTGAGTTTCGACCTGCAGTTGAATGCGCTGAAAAAAATATCTGCGTTCACTGCAAACCTCACTTACAACCTTGAACCCGTATATGGTATCATTCTGGCCTTTATCATTTTTAAAGAGAATGAGAATCTTAATTCGGCATTTTATTTTGGGGTAGCTTTAATTCTGCTGGCGGTCATTTTGCAAATGCTGAGAATAAAGCGTAATTACAGATAATCTATTTCCGTATCCATTTTTGCAAAAGCCGAGAACATGGCAAATACACCGCAGTATTTTTCCTTCGACAAGTTGACCGCTTTGATCATTTTAGGTTTATCCTCCCCGGCCACTTTTATTTTATAAGTGACTTTAACATGGTTGTAAATCTTAGGGTGTTCGGCCGAAAGCGCTGCATGCACTACAATACTGAGGTCGCTGAAAGCCACTTTCATCTTGTTTAAAATAGAAACAATATCAATGCCGGTACACCCTGCCAGTGCGGCCAGCATCAGGCGTTTTGGACCAGGGCCGCTATCTTTTCCGCCATCATCGGCTGTAGTGTCCATTAATACCTTGTGTCCGTTGATCTCAGCAGTGAAAGCCATGCCTTCGTTAAAACTGACATTTACTGAATGTGTTGTCATAATTGTTGCATTTAAGGGTGCCCTTTGCCGGCGATATCGGTTTTACTTATTAACAAAATGGGCACCAGGCTACAGTAAAGGTAGTTTTATTCACTATTTACCGGGAAATGTGAGTGGATTTTGGCAAAAAATCAAAAATTCTTCTCCTTGTGGCATTAATTATTCATTTAAAACCTTACCTTTGCCGTCCAAAAATTAGTACTATGGCTAGAGTATGTCAGGTTACAGGAAAGAAGCCCATTACCGGGAATAAGGTATCGCATTCAAATATTAAGACCAAACGCAGGTTTTTGCCCAATTTGCAAACCAAGCGTTATTTTCTTGCAGAGGAAGATAAATGGGTGACCATTAAGGTTTCTACTGAAGCGATCAGGACCATTAATAAAAATGGCTTGTTTGCAGTAATAAAGAAAATGCGTGCAGCAGGAGAAAAAATATAAGTCTCACAGTTTATAAATAATCAACAATGGCAAAGAAAGGCAACAGGGTACAGGTAATTTTAGAATGTACCGAACATAAAACCAGCGGTAAACCCGGCACCAGCCGTTATATTACCACTAAAAATAAAAAGAACACACCGGAGCGTTTGGAGTTAAAGAAATTGAACCCCATTTTAAAGAAGGTTACTGTTCATAAGGAAATCAAATAAACGATTTGGAGATGTGACGATTAGGCGATGGGCCAATCACCAAATCAGCTAATTACCAAATCACCAAATTATCAAATCATCAAATCATAGATCATGGCAAAGGCAGCTAAAACAGCGATAAAAACAAAAGACCAGAAAGCGGCATCAGATGCCAAGAACTGGACAAAAGTGATACGTACATTACGTAGCCCTAAAACAGGTGCTTACACTTTTAAGGAAGCTATCGTTCATAAAGACAAGATCAAGGAATTTTTAGCCAGTTAATTTTTTAGCGTGAGAAATTTTTATAAAGCTGTTCTGTTAATCGGAATAGCTTTATTTGTTTATAAGGGTGGATACCAGCGCCAGCATCAAATTTAATTTATGGGATTCTTCGACAAGATATTCGGTAAAAAGCAGCAGCAGGAAAGCCTGGAGCAGGGATTACAAAAAACCCGTGAAGGATTTCTCAGCAAGATAAGCAAAGCCATTGCGGGGAAAACTAAGGTTGATTCGGCAGTGCTGGATAGCCTTGAAGATGCACTGGTAGGTGCCGATGTTGGCATTGACACTACGGTCAAGATTATTGAGCAGATCGAACAACGGGTTGCTAAAGATAAATACCTCAATACATCGGAACTCAATACGATCCTGAAAGAAGAGATACAGCATATGCTTGTATCGGCGGCGCCGGACAGTAGTTATGAAAATTATGAATTGCCTGCCGGCCACAAACCCCATATCATATTAGTTGTAGGCGTGAATGGCGTTGGTAAAACCACCACCATTGGTAAACTGGCCCACAATTTTTCCAAAGCAGGTAAAACTGTTTTGCTGGGGGCGGCAGACACTTTTCGTGCTGCAGCAGTTGACCAGCTAACGGTATGGAGTGAACGCACTGGTGTACCTATTGTAAAAAAAGAGATGGGCAGCGACCCGGCCGCAGTGGCATTTGACACCGTTAACAGCGGTGTTGCCAGGAATGTGGATGTGATACTGATCGACACTGCAGGGCGCCTTCACAACAAGGCCCACCTGATGGATGAACTCACCAAGATAAAACGCGTTATACAAAAAGTGATTCCCGATGCGCCACATGAAGTGATGCTGGTACTTGATGGCAGCACAGGGCAGAATGCGCTGGAGCAGGCGAAACATTTTACTGCAGCCACTAATGTAACTGCTATCACCATCACCAAATTAGACGGCACGGCCAAAGGTGGAGTAGTGCTGGCTATTGCCAATCAATTTAAGATCCCGGTAAAATTCAT
>JAYWAN010000214.1:0-3147 GCA_043782405.1 Chitinophagaceae bacterium | reverse complement strand
TTTTTCTTTATAATGTACTAATGCTACCGGGTACACCAGTTGTTGCTGCTCGCCTGCTTTTAACTGCGATTTCAAATTGATAGGATATAAGCCTACTGCCGAAAGCGTATCGCCCCATTTCACTGTCGTTCCCTGTACTTCATCATCAGGGCTGGTAAAATTGTATTGCAATTTGCTGCCGGCTATTTCTTTAAATTCCTGCAGGATCTCTCCGGTACTGTTGGCCAGTTTTTTAAAGCCGCTTGGAAATTCACCTTTCAAAAAAATATCCACCTGCACCACATCATCCAGTTTTTTCAATACTTTTTTTGTGGGTTTTGATAAGGTAAATCTTTTTTCATCGGTAAAATCAATCCGGGTATGGTACAGGGATGCCAGCCAGTTGATCAGCACCAATACCATAACAGTGATCAAAAGCCATGCTTTACTTTTCCATATTTTATTAATAATGTCTTTCATTCTTCGCTTTGTTCTTCGCAACCCCTTCTCGCCTGAGCACTGTTGAAGGGTTGGGTGAGGTTATTTTTTGTGCAGGTTTTTTACGGTAATCAATAAGAAAAGAAAAATGATGCTGGTAAAGTAGACAAGGTCACGGCTATCAAGCACACCACGGCTGATGCTTCGGTAATGAAAATCAATGCCCAGCATTTCAATATAATAATCCGGGCCATTGGCAAAAAAGGGCAGCCTGCTCAATGCATTAAATCCAAAATATAAAAGTAAACAGGCAAACGCACTGATGAGGAAAGCCACTACGGCATTATTGGTAAAACCGCTACTGCACAAACCTATCGCTGCAAATACAGCAGCCAATAAAAAAAGGCCTATATAACTTCCGATAATCCCTCCACCGTCAATACCCCCCTGTGCGCTTAATGTTTTTATGGTAAATATATAAATGAACGTAGGGATGATGACAAAGAGCAATACAATAAGGATGGAAAAATATTTACCCAATACGATCTGCCACTTGGTTAAGGGCCTTGTTTGCAGTAATTCGAAAGTACCCGTTTTAAATTCTTCAGACAGGGTACGCATGGTAATGGCCGGAACGAGGAAGAGGAGTATCCAGGGAGCCAGTTCAAAAAATTTATCCAGTGAGGCATAGCCAAAATCAAAAATATTACTTTCGTTCAATACAAATAAGAACAGTCCGTTCACTAAAAGGAACAGCACTATGGCGATATAACCGGTAAGGTTACTGAAAAACTGCTGCAGTTCTTTTTTGCAAATGCTCCACATCTATTTTAAAATTAGTGCAATTTACTATTTAGCAGGCTATTAGGGTAGATTAAACTGCTTAGTTTTCCCATCATGGCAGAGTTTTTATGCCCCTTTTAACAAGATCGGGCTACTGGGCCTTAAAAAATAAAAATAAATTTAGCCCCCGCACGCAGCATTTCTGAAAAGGGTCTTGTCAATAGCACGGACAGGTTGTTAAACAACTGACAACTATTTAAAGTCCCTTACCACTAATATAGAATTTTTGAACTAAAGACATTTACGTTGTAAAGGTCAAGATCAACTGACAAACAATCGTTCAAAGGTTCATGTACAATAAGTTGTTTACCCAAAACCAACTGCTGAGAGTCCCGTCATTTATTTGGCGGGACTATTTTTTTGTGGAATATCCATCCGTTTGCATCTCATCCAAAATTTGTATATGAAAAAAGCCATGCTCGTGCTTGCAGTAAGTATCATTTCTTCGCAACTAATAGCACAAAACACAAAGACAAAACCCGTTCCACCACCGCCACCATTTATTGCGTTAGCTGCAGTGCCACCAACACCACCTCCGCCTCCACCCCCTCCGCCCCCCCCGCCGCCACTCATCGAGGAAGTGCAATTTACCCCACCAACAATTATTAAGGACAAACCTGCTTTGCCACCAAGGCCTCCCCGTCCACCAAAACCCCCGAAAGCCCCAAAGAATTAATTAAGCTTTAGCAAAGTTATCTTCGCTATAAATGAAAGCCCCCCGAAAACCGGGGGGCTAATATTTTTATTGTAAGGTTAAAACCTGTTACACCGCAAAACTTTCTCCGCATCCGCAACTCCTGCTGGCATTGGGGTTATTGAAATAAAAACCTTTGCCATTCAATCCATCACTGAACTCCAGTTCGGTGTTCACGAGGTATAAAAAACTCTTCAGATCGGTCACAATTTTGAGGCCCTTGTCTTCAAAGACCTGGTCCATCGGCTTCACCTCATTGTCAAAATCAAGCTTATAACTCAGTCCGCTGCAACCACCACCTACTACGCCTACACGCAAAAAATAGGAGGGGTCGTTACCCACACCGGCATCTTCCATCAGTTTGATGACTTTTGCTTTTGCCTTATCGGAAATGAATATGGAATTATCTGTTGCTACCATAAATAATTTGGTGATTTGGAAATCTGATAATTAATAAAGTGTTTGATTTGATGGCTTTATTATCAAATTATCAAATTCACAAATTTTCAAATTAATGAACTATGCTTTCTTCAAATTTAATTTCTTCCAGGCCGTTCTTTACCCGGTAATCGTTGATGGCTGCTTTGATGGCGTCTTCTGCCAGTACACTGCAATGGATCTTTACAGGCGGGAGGTTCAATTCCTCCACGATATCCATATTATCGATCTTCAGTGCCTGATCAACACTTTTTCCTTTCAGCCATTCTGTGGCTAAGGAAGAGGAAGCAATAGCAGAGCCGCAACCGAAGGTCTTGAACTTTGCATCGGTGATCATTCCCGTTGCATCATCAACTTCAATTTGCAGTCGCATCACATCGCCGCATTCAGGTGCCCCTACTAAACCTGTGCCTACATTTTTGCTACTTTTATCCAGCGTACCAACATTCTTTGGATTCTGGTAATGATCGATCACTTTTTCTGAATATGCCATGGTATTGTAATTTTAAATTTTTAATGTTGAATGCTTAATTGATGATGCCTAATTAAAAATTCAGCATTGTTTTAGTGCGCTGCCCACTCTATCGTACTCAGGTCAATTCCTTCCTTATACATTTCCCAAAGCGGGCTCATTTCTCTTAACCTTAATACAGTTTTTGCAATTGCATCAATAGTATAATCAATCTGATCTTCTGTTGTAAAACGTCCTAATCCAAATCGAAGCGAAGAATGTGCCAGGTCATCCCCTAATCCCA
>JAYWAN010000213.1:0-22065 GCA_043782405.1 Chitinophagaceae bacterium | reverse complement strand
TGCAATGCATCGCCCACGTGCAATTGAATATTTTTTTCTGCGCATGCCTGCTTAAAATATTTTAGGGCTGTAGCAGCATCTTCTTCCCGGATATCAATAGTATGCAGCACGCCGTTGTACTGCAAACCTTTTGCCAGGCATAGTGCACTGAAACCTGTGAATGTTCCAATCTCGAGGATCCGTTCAGGCTGTATCATTTTGCTGATCATTTCCAATACTTTCCCCTGTACGTGCCCGCTGAGCATTTGTGCATGCGCGTGATTGGCCAACGTGTTTTTTTCTATTTCTGTCAATACCTCGTCCAGCAAAGCCGTGTGTTGCTTCGCATAGGCCTCGGCGGTATGATTGATGAGTTCCATTAAGCAATGACTTCTTTTAAATACAATGCCACTCTTCACTTAGTGAAAGCGGAGAATGGCACTTGCTAACCCTGCAAAAATAAGGTGAAATTCCTGGTTATTCCCGCTTTTTTGAAATCATTAACAGTCCCAGGAAGGTAAGTATCCCATTGAGTAATAGCAGTTCAATCCCTATCTGGAATTTCCCCAGCAGGTTGCTTTGGTATTTTTCTATAAAGAAACAGACCAGTGGGGCAGCCAGGCAAATGACCGGCACGAATTGCTCTTTCAGTTTTTTGCGGGTGAGTATCCCAAATGCAAATAATCCCAATAAGGGGCCATAAGTATATCCCGCAACTTTCAATATCACCGTGATGATGGATTTATTATCGATCCATTTAAATACCATTACACTGATCATGAATAATATGGCAAAAGAGATGTGCACGATCTTTCTTGTCCGCATCCGCCTGGCTTCTTCCATATCTGTTCTTTTTTTCAATCCAAGAATATCAATACAGAAAGAAGATGTCAATGCAGTAATGGCACCATCGGCACTGGGGAAAAGTGCCGAAATGAGGCCGATGATGAAAATGATGGATACAATGTTGGGCAGGTATTGAAGTGATATCGTAGGGAACAGGTCATCGCCTTTTACTGCAATACCTTTTTCAGCAGCAAATAAATACAATAACCCTCCCAGTAAAAGAAAGAGGAAATTCACCAGTACGATAATGAGGCTGAATGTCATCATATTCTTCTGGGAATCTTTCAGGTTCTTTACGCTGATATTCTTTTGCATCATCTCCTGGTCAAGACCCGTCATTGCTATAGTGATAAAAGCGCCGCCAAGAATTTGTTTGATAAAAAACCCGCTGCTGTTGATATCGAAATTAAATATTTTGGTATAGCCTTTATCCGAGAGTGAACTCATCGTTTCACCAAAGGATAAATTAAGATGGTTCATGATGTACACTAGGCATACCACCAGGCCCAGCAGCATGAAAGTGGTTTGCAGGGTATCTGTCCACACAATTGTTTTTACACCTCCTTTAAAAGTATACATTAAGATCATGGCCAGGATGATGAGGGTGGTTAGCCAAAAGGGTACGCCCATCCCGTTGAGGATAAAGATCTGCAGTACATTTATCACCAGGTATAATCTTGCTGTTGCGCCAAGGGTCCTTGATATAATAAAGAACAGGGCACCTGTGCGATGTGAAGTGGCGCCAAAACGCTGGTCCAGGTAATTATATATTGAAGTAAGATTAAGGCGGTAATAGAGGGGCAGTAATACATAAGCGATCACCACATAGCCAATGAGGTAACCGATCACCACCTGGAAATAAGCAAAGCCCGCAGTACCAACAGTGCCGGGTACACTAACAAAAGTGACACCGCTCAAAGAAGTGCCGATCATCCCGAATGCCACCAGCATCCAGTTAGAGCTTTTGTTGCCGATAAAAAATGTTTCATTATTAGAATTCCGGGAAGTATAATAAGCAACCACCAGCAACAATAAAAAATAGGCGATCACAAAGGAGAAAAGAATGAGCGGTGACATATTTTATGATGGATAATTAATCATGAATAATTAGCTTGCAACAAAATTCAAGTTAATTAATTTATGGCAATTACTTCATTGGCTGTCTTTTGCGGATCAAAAAGCGGCAATAACCCTTTGTTTGAAAAACAGGCGGGGGACTTAGGTCATTTTATGGCAGTCAATAATATTACCCTGATCTATGGCGGCGGTAATAAGGGCATCATGGGTGCGATAGCCAATGCGGTATTGGAAAAAAAGGGGAAGGCCATAGGTATTATCCCGAAAATATTAACGGAGTGGGAAGCACAGCATAATGGCCTCACTGAGTTGATCGTAGTGGAAGATATGCATGCCCGCAAAAAAATGCTTTATGAAAGATGTGATGCTGCCATCATCCTGCCGGGGGGCTTTGGCACACTGGATGAATTATTTGAAATGCTTACGTGGAACCAGCTGAGCATCCATAATAAAAAGATATTTATCCTAAACGTGGCAGGATTTTATGATCACCTGATGGCACATGCCCGGCGCATGCAGGAAGAGGGTTTCCTGTACGACCATATCGAGACCAAATTCATCATACTGAATACCCCGGAAGAACTGGGTGATCATCTTAACTGATACTACCGGCGACGCTTACCCTGGAACAGGCCGATATTATACCCGGCTTTGATAATCGGGAAATTTCTTCCCAGGCCATCTACATACGGTGATTCTGCAACCCTGGAAACATCCCACATTATGGATAAATAGTAAAAAGTGTTGCTCCCGTCACCGCGGCCGCTTGTGTATCCGCCTCCTACCAATACGCTGTTGGCATCGATATTTGTTGTAGAAGGTAAATAGGTACCGTTACTGGCCGGTATATATTTAAGCCTGATAAAATTATGTTCGTATTGTGCTTCGGCAAATAAGAATTTTACAGGAAACAAACGCACAAAAGCACCGGGGCCATAAACGGTTTGCCTTATTTTATCTCCATATTCAAGATAATCCCGCTGAGAAGTATAGGTAAACCCCATCGATACGGCCACATCTATATATTTGTTGAGGCTATATCCAAAATACGGGCTGATGCCCAAAACGGTTCCCCCATTGAAAAAAGATGCAGTAAGGCCCCCGCCTGTAAAAAGGCGTTCTTTATTAAATCCTTTTTTTGCAGGATCCTTTTCTTCTTTTTCATCCTGGGCCATTGCGCCGGTTATGATACCTGACAATACCAGGACAAGCATTAATTTTTTCATGAGTGTATACTTTTAATGACGGACTGTTTAATTATGCGGTTAGTTAGAATATGCTTTACCGGTAAAGTTTAATCAACTGTCAAATATTTTTCCCCGGTTCAAAATATTATTGGGGTCAAATACTTTCTTGATACCTTTCATAAGTTGAAGGTTGGCTTCATCAAAAACAATATCCATGTATTCTTTTTGCACCAAGCCAATACCATGCTCACCACTGATGGTGCCGCCCAGTTTTTTTACCAGCCCGAACAATGCCTTTAAAGCCGGGATCACTTCAGGATTATTAAGGCTATAGATACTTCCTTCCTTTTTTATACGGATGTGCAGGTTGCCATCGCCCGCATGACCGTAACAAACGGCCTTAAAATCATAGGTCTTCCCCAATTCCTTTACACCGCGTATCAGTGCGGGCAATTGGGCACGGGGCACCACGGTATCTTCTTCAATGGTGTAACCATCTGCCTTAACGGCTTCGGCTACACGCCGGCGAAGTTTCCACAATTCGGCCTTCTGTTGCGCATCATCGGCAAAGAAAATTTCGCCGCAATCGAATTGGGTCAACAGTTCTGATATTGATTCCATCTCGCTCATCAGTGTTTCGGGGTGATTGCCGTCTACTTCAATGATAAGATGTGCTTCAATATCATCTGTAACGGGAACGGCTGTACTATCTACAAACCTGCTCACGATCTTCAGTGCATCTATTTCCACCAGTTCAAGTGCACTTGGTGTAAAGCCTGCCCTGAAAATGGCACTAACCGCCTCCCCTGCTTTTTCCAATGAATTAAATGGCACCAGCATCAGCAGCTCATGTTTTGGAAAAGGCAAAAGTTTCAGCACTATCTTTGTCACGATACCTAAAGTTCCTTCACTTCCAACAACCAATTGTGTTAAATTATAACCAGTGGAATTCTTTAACACGTTGGCACCGGTCCAGATTATTTCGCCGGTAGGCAATACCATTTCCAGGTTTAATACATAATCCTTCACCACGCCATATTTCACTGCTTTGGGTCCCCCACTGTTCTCTGCAATATTGCCGCCTATAAAGCAACTGCCCCTGCTGCTTGGATCGGGTGGGTAGAAGAGGCCTTTTTCCTTTACTGCATTTTGTAACACTTCTGTAATTACACCAGGCTCTGTTGTTACCTGCAAGTTGCGTTCATCGATTTCTGTGATCGTATTCATCCGCTCTGTTGAAATGAGCACGCCACCCAAATGCGCCAATGCACCGCCGCTGAGGCCGGTACCAGCACCACGGGGCGTAACGGGGATCTTATATTCATTGCAGAAAATCATGATGTCACTGATCTCCGATGCTAACCGGGGCTTTACAACAATATCCGGTAAAAAATGGAGATTCTCTGTTTCATCGTGGGCATAGTGGTTCAGGCTTTCTTCATCCACATAAACATTTGCATCCCCTGCAATTGTCTTGAACCGTTTAATATGCTCCATTATTTTTTTATTCCCCTCCGTAACAGCAGGCATGTAAAATTATTTGTGTAAAAATAGCGAAAAGTGAAACGTGAATGGTCAATGTGATTTAAACCCTGAAGGCTTATTCAAGTGGCAATAGCACTCCAAACTTTAAACTTTATTGGCCATTCACCACCTGATTTGTTAAATTTTATTAACCTGTTGCAAAATTTAAAATGGCTGGTTATATTTGTTACGAAATTATTCGTATTTATAACTTAACCAACAAAGTAAAGCCATGAAACAATTTATTTTAAAAAACAGGAAAGCCCTGATCGGGTTAGCTGCCGTCTTATTAATCGGTGGCATCACGATGTCTTTCCAGGACTCCCCATTCCTAAGTCAGAAATTCTCCTTACAGGAAAACTTCAATGACACGCTACCCGAAAAGAATAACAAGGGTAACATGAAGATGAAGGATTTTGACAAACTGATCAACGAGCTGGATAAGACCGTTCTTAACCGGGTAAATGAGGAACTGAAAAAAATCGATCTCACCAGCATCCAGTTAAGCATTGAAAATGCTTTGAAGCAGGTGGATATGGAAAAGATCATGAAAGACGTGGAGCTTTCTGTAAAAAATATTGATGTAGACAAGATAGTAAGTGATGTAAGCTCATCGCTCAAGGATATTGACGTAGATAAAAGCAGTGGCGAAATAAAAGAAGCCATCGAAGAAGCCAGGAAAGAAATAGAAAATGCCCGTGCTGAGATCAAAGGTATTAATATGGAGGAGATCAAAAAAGAAATGGAGAAAGCGAGAATTGAGATCGAACGCAGCAAATCTACCCTAAAGGAGATCGATATCCCCAAGATCATGAAAGAAGCACAGTCAGGCATAGACGAAGCTAAAATTGAATTGAAGCAGACAAAAGCCATGTTTGATGAGATGGAGAAAGATGGCCTCATCAGCAGCAAGGACGGGTTCACGATTGAATATAAAGAAAAGGGGCTTTACATCAACGGCACAAAGCAATCAGAAAAAGTAACAAACAGGTACAGGAAGTATTTTAAGGAAGATCATTTTAAGATCACGATAGATAAAGAATAAGCAAAGCATTTCATTCAAAATAAGATACAAGCCGCAAAATTATTTTGCGGCTTTTTTGTGCGCAATGTTTTTTTTAAAGGAGAATGCATCTAAAACCTGTTAAAACTGGGGCAAAGTGATTGCCTGTCCTGGTTTTCGCTAAAGAAGCCTTTTTTAATGATACTGAATTCGGCAGCGCCCCGATAAGCATTGAATTTATTGAGGCTTTGTAAGGTTGCATCATAACTGAAAGTGAATTTTAAAGCCCCCGTTTCCAGGCCCACCATGGGTACAATCGCATCGCCCAGGCGGTAATACATACCCGCAATCAATTGTTTTTCGCCAAACTCGGAAAGGTTATAATTGGCATTTAATCCAAATACCAGTTCTGTTGCATTTGCCTGTGTGGTAAAATAAGCATTGGGATTAATGATAACCCTGTCATGAACTTTTAAAATGGCATTGATAAAACCAATATGCCGCATGGGAATGATACCATTGTTGGTATTATCGCTAAAGAAAGTTTCCCTTGGGCGGTTGACATGCTGTATAGAGTACCCGGCATTGATATATACATTTTCCTGCGGGAAATAAGCATAATTCATCCCGGCCTGCATATCAAAGTAGCTTACATTATTATTGGTTAGCGTTACTGAAGTAGGCAGGGTATTATCAAAAAATTTACCGTCAAACTGGTCAGGGAATTTAAGCCTAGTGGGATCAATGCGTTTATTTGCCCAGCCTACATTGAAACCGGCAGAAAGCAAACTGCTTAAACCCAGCATATGGTGGTAGGCCAATGAGCCGTAGACCTTTGTACTTCTTAAGCTTCCGCTTCCGGCCACATCACTAAGCACTACCCCGCCAACTCCTAACCAGCCGTTTTCGAGCCTGTCGCGAAATAATTGTGCGTCTCCGAAAATACTCATCGTTTTATAAGGCTGACTAAGCAAAGAACTCCACTGGTTACGGTAATTGGCGCCAATGCGATAATCAGCATCGGGTATAAATCCTGTATTGGCAGGATTGGTTGTTAATGGTGAATTGAAAAACTGCGAAAAATGCAGGCTCTGCGCCTGCGAAGAAATCGCAAACTGAACAATACAAATTGAAAGGAATAATATTTTTTTACTGATGCTCATTTATTTTTATCGAATAACAATTGCATACTTTTATATTGATTTACCTATTCGCACATCCACTCATCTGCACATCCGCTTATCTGCACATTCACCAGTTATCGCAACAAACTTATATCGCCCGTCTTCCGGTATTTTGTTCCATCTGTAAACTCTACATCCAATGTATAAGTATACACATCCATTGCCTGTAATGCACCTTTGAACGTGCCATCCCATCCCTTGTTGCGGTCGGTGGTTTGAAAGACAACCTGTCCCCAGCGGTTATATATCTTCCAACTCATTGTTCCAATACCAAAACCTACTACTTTAACCATGCCGTTTGTTCCAAATCTTCCAGGGGTAAATGCATTGGGAACATCCAGCAGTGGTACAATAACGATGGGTATATTCTGCGAAAAGCTATCAACACAATTTGCCGCATTATATGCATACAAAACCGCCCTGTAAGTACCGGTTGCGTTGTATTGGTGAACAGGATTTACATCGGTAGAAGCCTCTCCATCACCAAAATCCCACACATAACGGCTGGCAAAAGAAGACTGGTTGAAAAAATGAGTGGGTGTATTCTCTACGGGCACTGTTGGTGTAAAGGTAAATCCGGCAGTGGGGATTGGAGATACCGTGATCGCAAAATAAGCTGATGTATCAATCTTATTACAAGTGCTGGTATCACTGGCGATCAGGCGTACCAGGTAGGTACCTGTTGCGCCATACAAATGCGTTGGTTCAAATAATGTTGAAGTGGTGGCATCCCCGAATTCCCAGAGGAAATCCGTACCGCCCAGGGAATTATTTTTAAATACAGCGTCGTAAGGTACACAGCCTAATGCCGGCGTTTGGAAGATAGCTTTCACGTTGGGGCTTATACGCACTATTTTGGTAGTGTCGTCCGGCGCATTACAGAATGTGGTATCATCAACAGTGAGCACCACATTGTATGAACCCACAGAAGGAAATGAATGAATGACCTGTGTAAACCCTGTCCGCACTTTGGCAGTGCCATCACCGAAATCCCAAAGGAAAGTTTTATTAGTATAGGTGGGTAATGCTGCCGTGGTAAGATTACTGAACTGGTAACGCAGGCTGTTACAGGAATCGAGTTTAACAAAATTAAAATCAGGTACTACAGGATTGTCTCCCACTTTTACCGTTATATATGCTGTATCAGAAATATTACATGTTGAAGAATCTATAGCAACCAACATCACCCGATAAGTACCAATGCTATTATAAGTATGAGAGGTAGAATTATTTGGAGCAAAAGTAGTATCTTTTTTAGGGTTGCTGATATCGCCATAATCCCAGATATACATTTTTCCTTTGGCAAGTGTATCTGTAAATCTAATAGTAAGCGGCACACAACCGATGGTATCTATCACACCGTTAATGGTAGCTTCAACACTTGCTCCGACACCTGCAAAATTCATTTCAATTTTGACAGCGGCTTCATTACATTGCGCAGATCCATTATTCATTGCCCAAACACCGGGGGTTGTTGGAAAAGAAGCACCACCATAACAGTTGGCACACATGGCCTGGTAGATGATGCCATTTGCATCAAAGCGGCTGGTACCACCATCCACATGATCCCCAAGGCCGCCAAACTGGCCAAAGTGTGATCCAAATAACTGGCTTTGTGCATTTCTTTCCAAAACAATGAAATAAAAATCTGCCCCATCTGCTGCAGGTATACCCGGCAAGGGATTAACCTCTGGCATTCCTAACGTACCATTAGTTGCAGTAGGATAACCATCTTTACTATTAATTCCACCTCCCCAACCGGAAACATAAATATTTTGGCAGCGATCGACTAAAAAAGCAGTTGGTGACAAATTCGGATATCCATTTACTCCACTTCCCGTACCAAAAACTGTTGAAAAAGCGAAGGCAGAAAGATCAGGTTGTAATTTGCAAACAAACTGTCTGCTCCCGGGATTACTGAAATTGGCACTGACAATAGGCCAATTTCCGGTCGTAGTTCCCATAATATAAGGAAATCCCTGTTTGTCCATTTGGATACCATAAACAATATCGTCACCTGTAGTGCCTACATAAGTTGTTTTAATAATAGCAGAACCATCTGGTTTTATTTCTGTAACAAACCCGTCTGTTGCAGGCGGATTTGGTGGTGGTGGCACAGCTCCCAGATAATTCATCTGGATAACTCCAGTTCTATCGCCGGGAAGATCGGAACTGGTAGTGCCTCCTGCAACATAAAGATTCCCATTTACCGGGTTCAATGATAAAACAAAACAGGCATCATCACCATTACCGCCGAAGTATTTAGAAAACAATACACTTGAAAGACTTGAATTAAATTTTAGTATCGCCCCATCCTGTCTGCCTCCGCCAAATGTAGTTTGTGCGTAAGTTCCGGGAGTTACAAAAAAATCGGCTGACTGGGTACAGGAAGCCAGGTAAATGTTCCCGGAATTATCAAGGATCACTTCACTCCTTGCATCATCTCCATAATTTCTACGGGTAGCATCAGCACCACCAGGGGCTGCATATTTACCCCTTATATTAACCCCGTCGTCACCAGAGCCTCCTATTTTTATTGAGCCGAGGATACCAGTTCCGTTTGCATTAAATTTTGTTACAACAATATCATAATCCTTTATTCCAGAGGGGCCCACTTTATTTCCAACAGGTTTAAGCGGATAGTTCGTTGAATTAGTTCTGCCGGCAACGATCAGGTTTCCCTGGGGATCGCAGATCATACTGTGTGGTTGTTCATTGCCACTGCCCCCCAGGTATGTAGCATACAAACGTTTTGTTCCGTCAGGAGAAAATTTAATTATTGCCATATCATAGCCTGGCAAAAGATCTTCATTAGGTCCTCCGTTAAAAATTGTCTGAAAGGAACCGGTAGAAACGGGATACCCGGGGCCAAATGCGATACCACCGGCAAAAAAGCTACCATCGGGACCCGGAGTAGCAGTGTAGCCCCAGTTATCAATACTACTACCGGTAAAGGTTGAAAAGATTAGCGTTGGATCTATCACTATAGTTGAATTGCGGGAATACTCACCCACTTTAAAACGCACCACGTTATCCCTCACCACGTATTTACAGTCAACAGTTTGCCTTTTGCCTTCCTGTACCTGGTAGCTGTAAGGGTATAATTCCTTTACGTTGCCAACCGAAGTACCAATCACCAATTCTTTATTCTTTAACTGCACTTTATCTACACCGTTATACCGCATGGCGATAGCATCCACATTGCCGCCTGGCTTTACAATGATATCATATTTCAGATTTCCGGCGTCACTGTAATACCTCACATCAATATTCGGGTATACGTTCTGGTAAGTAACAGCCTGGTATATTTTACAATCTCCGGCCCATTTAGTGTGATCATCCCCTAAAAAATAATTATTGTAAGAAGGCGATACTTTATCAGGCATGGCCAGGCTATTGACAGCACTTCCTAAAAAGTCTACTTTATAGGCATGGGAATGAAGTATAATGGGTTGATTGCTGGGCGGCCCATGCATCATCTCGGATAATGCCCGCATATCGTTGGGGTCTTGTAATAAAACGGTAAAACCCTGGTTGTCGAGGAAGAAGGAACCCGAGGAAAAATCGTTCCGGTAATTCACTTTAGGGCCCCACTGGCCCTTATTTTCCACAAACTGCGTTTGTGCATGCGATGCAGTAACAACAAGGATTGTTGCAAGTGATAATAAAAATTTTCCTGATAATTTTCTCAAAATGTACAAGTAATTCTTTTTTTACAATATACAGAAATAAACCGATACCATGAATGGCTTTGATCCCGCTGATTTGTCACATAAAAATGATACTTTATCTACGAGATTTTACTCCATACCGTTTTACCTCTTTGCTGCTGCAGGTAGTTTTTAACCTGCAAATTTTCGGCCAGTTCCAGGTCTGCATCATTATCCAAAATATTTTCAGCAGCATTTCGGGCCGCTTCCAGGATAATCCGGTCTTCGACTATGTTTGCCAGCTTAAAGTTTAACAGCCCGCTTTGCCTGGTGCCTTCAATATTACCCGGGCCACGTATCTCAAGGTCTTTTTCGGCTATCTTAAAACCATCATTGGTGGCCACCATTATCTTTAACCTTTCCCGTGCATCGTTTGATATTTTTGGTCCTGTTAATAATATGCAAAAACTTTTTTCGGCTCCCCTACCTACCCTTCCGCGAAGCTGGTGCAATTGAGAGAGCCCGAATCTTTCGGCACTTTCAATTACCATTACTGAAGCATTGGGCACATCAACACCTACTTCAATAACCGTGGTGCTCACCATAATTTGTGTATCACCGTTTACAAAGCGTTGCATATTGGCCTCTTTTTGTTCGGCAGGTTGTTTACCATGCACCATGCTGATCCAGTATTTCGGTTCGGGGAAAAAGGATTTCACTTCCTCAAATCCCTTCATCAGGTTCTCGTAATCCAGTTTACTGCTTTCTTCTATCAGCGGGTAAACAAAATATGCCTGCCTGCCTTTTTGTATCTCTTCTTTTACAAAACCCATCACCTGTGGCCTTGCACTTTCGTTGCGGTGCTGCGTATTGATCACCTGCCTGCCCGGCGGTAATTCGTCTATCACACTATAATCAAGATCGCCATAGGCAGTGAGTGCAAGGGTTCTTGGGATAGGCGTTGCCGTCATCACCAGTACGTGCGGGGGAATGGTATTCTTCTTCCACAGTTCTGCCCTTTGTGCCACACCAAATTTGTGTTGCTCATCAATTACCGCAAACCCAAGGTCCTTAAACAACACTTTATCTTCTATCACTGCGTGGGTGCCGATGAGAATATTCAAAGAACCGTCTTCACAAGCTTTTAAAACCTCTTTACGCTCTTTAGTAACGGATGAACCGGTGAGCATTTTTACACAAACAGGCATATCTTTTAAAAGCCGGGTAATACTGTTATAATGCTGCTGTGCCAATATCTCGGTGGGTGCCATCATCACGCTCTGAAAATTATTATCGGCTGCAACCAGCATCATCATCAAAGCCACAATGGTTTTTCCACTCCCTACATCTCCCTGTAAGAGGCGGTTCATTTGCCTGCCGCTGCCTGCATCTTTTCTTATCTCTTTCAATACTTTTTTTTGAGCCCCTGTCAATGCAAAGGGCAGGTATCTTGTATAAAATGTATTGAACAGGTCGCCAACCTGTGCAAAGACCAATCCCCTGCTGAAACGATGGCGGGTGCTTTTGATGAGTCCAAGCCTTAACTGGGCATAGAAAAGTTCTTCAAATTTTAACCGCCGAACCGCATGCAGGTAATGCTTTTCCGATGCAGGGAAATGAATAAAGTGATAGGCTTCAAAGCGGCTGATGAATTTATATTGCCGGATAATGGATTCAGGCAAATTTTCGGGCAGGTCTTTTTCGGCGACCAGTTGCAGTAAAGCATGGGTGAATTTACCGATAGCCCTGCCATTTAACCCTTTTGTTTTTAATTTTTCTGTTGTGGGATAAACGGGCTCAAGAAAATTCTTTCCCACTGCTTTTTGCGGCGTAAATACTTCTATCTCGGGATGGGCGATCTGCGGGCGGCCCATAAAAAATCCAAGGCGGCCAAACACGAGGTATTGTTGCCCCACATGAATACTTTTCTGCATCCATGTCATTCCCTGGAACCATACCAGTTCTATTTCCCCAGAGTCATCTTCCAGTGTAGCCACCAGGCGCTTCCCCCTTTTTTCGCCCATCACTTCCACCTGTATTATTTTTCCGGCTACCTGCGCATACTCGTTGTGGTGAGACAGGGTGGCGATCTTCTCCACTTTTGTTTTATCAACATGGCGAATGGGAAAATGCTCCAGCAGGTCTTTAAAAGTAAAGATGCTGAGTTCTTTGCGCAACATATCCCCCTTTAAAGTGCTTACACCTGTTATGTATTCAATGGGGTTGGCTAATATGTCGGGAATAGGGTTGATGGGATCATATTTTTACAAAGATATTTCAGCTTCACTAAACTAAAATATTTATCATCCTGAATTACCCGTAATTTAAGGTAACCTATTTAATAAGAAGCAATAAGGCTAACGCTACCGTATCAACAGTGTCAATATTCATATCCCGGTTTAGGGGAAGATCAATAGTGGAATTCCAGCCCAATACTTATCCCGGCAGCCCAATAACCTTTATTACTGCCAAGTTTATAATAATTCAGATCAGGACGAACTGCAACCTGATTCGATACAAAATAGGAACCCGCAAGCTGAACACCAAATCCCCAATCATGCGAACTGCCAGAAGTACCATAAAGAGGCCCGGCCGTTAATCCAATATTACCTCTATTACATGGATTGTCGATCAGTCCGCCATAAACATGGATTATCGATAATCCATCATAAGTATAAGTGGTATTGTACGGGTAAACGCCTATGTCTGCTTTCTTCCCAAAATAATAACAATAACCTGCATTGGCAGTAAAGCCAACCGGATTCGCCGGCTTTTGATCCATCCTGCCGTAACGGCCTTTAGACCAATCATACTGAATACCTACCCCAAATGGATGCGTTTTGGCAAAGTCGCCAAATGACAGATCAACACCAATATCAATTTGATTGTTGTTGCCAGTTGGTTTTGATGAATTACCATTATTCTGGCAATAAGCGGTTGAAATCAATATGCAACCACTCAATAATAATGGAAGAATATTTTGTCTCATAAAATAAATTTTTATAAAACTACACAATAAATTTTTCAGGTGCAAGTACTAAAAATATCCGTCCCCTTGTATTGATTTACAGGTGTAAGTTGTGAGGAGGCATTGAAATTTTGAGTATTATTTCCGGCGCTCCGGGTTAAATTTACTCCTGTTTGGAACAAACTTTCTTTTACCGGTATTTTGCCGCGGACCGGTTTGGATATTAAATTCCGGGGTTTCACCCAGTTCGGGGGGAACAGTTGCTTTGGTGACCGGTTTACCCAATAATTTTTCTATGGCCAGGAATTTTCGTTGCTCTTTTACGCTTACAAAAGTATAGGCAGTTCCATCTGCCGCTGCCCTGGCTGTACGGCCAATACGGTGCACATAATCTTCGCCGTCGTGGGGTACGTCGTAATTGATCACCAGGTCGATATTATCGATATCAATACCACGGCTAAGGATATCCGTAGCGATAAGGATGGGAACCCTTCCGCTTTTAAACTTCATCAGCACTTCTTCCCGCTTGTCCTGTTCCAGGTCGCTATGGATCTCATCGGCTGGCAGTCCACTGCGTTTAAGGTCACGCGTTAGTTGCTTTACGCTTATCTTGCTGCTGCAGAATACCAATACCGATTTAAAATCTTTTTTGCGGAGCAGGTATTTCACCAATGGGATCTTTTGCGTATCATAAACGATAAAAGCTTCCTGCCTGATCTTTTCGGGTGGCTTACTGATAGCAATATTTACTTCTTCGGGATTATCCAATATCTTTCTAGCCATCTCCCTGATCTTATGCGGCATGGTTGCCGAAAATAAAAGGTTCTGCCTTTTTTTAGGCAGGCTGTTGATGATGAACATGATGTCGTCGTAAAAACCCATGTCCAGCATACGGTCTGCTTCATCAAGTACCAGGTATTTAAGTCCGCCCAGTTTTACATAACCCATTTTTATATGGGCCATCATTTTCCCCGGTGTACAGATCACCACATCTGCACCATGGCTCAGTGCCTTTTTTTCCTGAACAAAAGCGTTGCCATCGCCACCGCCATATACAGCGATAGAACTTACAGAAGTAAAATAAGAAAGCCCTTCCATATGTTGTGCTATCTGTACGGCCAGCTCACGGGTAGGTACAATAACGAGGGCATTGTTGGTATGGTCTTCGTGGGGGTCGGTAATAATTTTATTGATCAAAGGCAGCAGGAAAGCAGCAGTTTTTCCCGTACCGGTTTGTGCCGATGCGATAACATCTTTGCCCGCCATAATGAAGGGAATAACTTTTTCCTGTACCGGTGTTGCTTCTTCGTAACCTGAAGCATCAATACCTTCCATCAATCTTTCGTCGAAACCAAAATCCTTAAAATTCAAAATATAGGTGTTTGTGTAAAATTCTGACAAAGGTACTGATTTAACTCCGTCCCGCCCCAACCTTAACAGGGTTAATAACCTACCTTTGCGGCAATAACCCGAATATGATTAAAGTTGGAGAATACAATACATTAAAAGTAGCCCGGGAAGTGGCTTTCGGCGTTTATTTAGACGATGGTGCCGAGGGTATCCTGTTGCCAAAGCGTTTTGTACCCGAAACCACAAAGGTTGGGGATGAGCTAAAAGTTTTTCTTTATCATGATGGTGAGGACCGGCTGATCGCCACTACACAGGAACCCAAAGGCATATTGGGAGATATTGTAAAACTAAAGTGTATCAGCATAACGCCACAGGGCGCTTTTTTAGACAATGGATTAATGAAGGATCTTTTTGTACCCAAGAGCAAACAGCAAATGGGGATGATACCCAACGGGGAGTATTTGGTTAAGATCTACCTGGATGAACAAACAGGGCGTTTAGCCGCCACCGAAAGAATAGAATCATTGCTGAGTAACGAGGAGCTGTGGGTAAAGGAGCTGGAAATTGTTGACCTTACTGTTTACCGCCGCACGGATATCGGTTATGTGGTCATCATCAATAACCTACACACCGGCGTATTGCACCACAATGAAATTTACAGGGATATCACTTCCGGTGACAAGTTTAAGGGCTTTATAAAAAAGATATACCCGGATAACAGGATCGATGTTGCTGCAGGCAAGCCAGGTTATAACCGCGTAGAAGACGAGACGCAAAAAATCCTTCGGCTGCTGAAAGAACATAACGGTTACCTGCCCTATTACGATAAGACCTCTCCCGAAGAAATTTATTCCTTCTTCGCCATGAGCAAGAAAACTTTTAAGATGACGGTGGGCAATTTGTATAAGCAGAAGAAGATCAGTTTGGAGAAAGCAGGGATCAAACTTCTGGAGGATTAGAAAGTTCAGAAAGTTTAGCAACAAGAAATGTAATTAGATCTGAAAAAACTATCAATTAAACATGGCTCGCATAAAAGTAGACCTTCACGATATTTATAATAACAGCAAAGCCATCGACAAAGCATTGCAACAGGCTTTTGAAGATGCCATCGACAAAAAGATCCGTGAAGTAGAGATCATTCCCGGTAAGGGAAGCGGGCAGTTGAGAAAAAAAGTAGAACGTTTTTTACAGTTACCCCATATTAAGCCGCTCTATCACCGTATTGAAAATGACAGTAAAAATTTTGGAAGGCTGTTCGTGTATTTTAAGTTTTAAAACTTTATTGTTGCTCAAAAAACCAATAGGGAACAGGCCATCACTTTACACTGAATTTATACAAGGTGGTTGTTTTATAAACTTTCCCGGGTTCCAGTAAAGTAGATGGAAAGCCAGGCTGGTTGGGCGAATCAGGAAAATGTTGTGTCTCTAAACAAAATGCAGTCCTTTGATCATCTTTAGTGCCTTTCAGGCTGTTCTTTCCACTCATAAAATTACCGCTATAGAATTGCAGTCCCGGTTCATTGGTATAGACTTCCATAAAAATACCACTCTTATCTCCCCTTGCTGTAGCTGCAGCATTTAACCAGGTGCCCTTATTTTTATTGAGTACAAAGTTGTGGTCGTACCCAGCTCCTTTTTTCAGCTGGTCATTTGTTGCATCATTAATCCTTGCGCCAATCGCTGTTGCCGTCCTGAAATCAAATGGCGTGCCTTCCACTTTTTCAATCTCACCGGTTGGTATCAGCGTCTCATCCACTGGCGTGTATGCGTCTGCGTTAATCATCAGTTGATGGTTATCGATATTGCCGCTGCCAACACCATTGAGGTTAAAATACGAATGGTTGGTAAGGTTACAAATAGTTTTCTTATCCGTTGTAGCTTCATAATCTATCTTCACTTCATTGCTGTGTGTAAGCGTGTACACAATTTTTACATCCAGTTTTCCGGGATAGCCTTCTTCCCCGTCAGCAGCTGTATAAGAAAGCTCAATCACATTTTCTGCCACCCGTTTTGCATCCCACACCACATTGTGAAAGCCCTTTGGCCCTCCATGCAATGCATTTGCGCCATTATTGGCAGCCAGTTTATATTCTACGCCATCTATGCTGAACTTTGCCTTTGCGATCCTGTTGCCATAACGGCCAATGGTGGCGCCATAATAAGGGTCGGAGTTTATTTTTACAAAATCATTGAGGTTATCAAAGCCAACGATAACATCAGTTGCTTTTTTATTTTTATCCATAACCAATACCCCTACCAGCCGGGCACCAAAGTTGGTGATGATTGCCTGCACAGCTTTTTTATTAGTAAGGGTGTAAAGTGCAATTTTTTTTCCATCAAAAATCTGCTCAACGTCATCAGCATGCAATACCGTAGTAAAGGAGTCGTTCATATTTTTTCCGGGTTTATCGTCGCCATTGCCATTACAGGCGAAATGAAAGAGATGGCCAAAAGAGCAAATGGTGACCTCATTTCTTCATATAGTGTTTTGATCGTTTTTAAAAATGGCCCCAACTCGGTATACTAAAATTAATACAGTAACCACTCTCCTGCAAGGAAATCTTTGCTTCATTTATCCTGCCGGTATAATTTATTTAAATAACTGCCCGATTCGCAATTATATTTTTATCTTCATAGCGCAGCAGGTATTTCCACCTTTTACGGTTCCTTAAAGGTTTGTCAGCCAATAACGAACTGCACATTCTATTGAAAAAGCAGGGGGCTGCAACCCGCCAATGGAGCTTAACGGATATCATCATACAAAAAAGCCATCATGAAAGGACTACAATCGATCGACTATATTGTCTTCTTAATTTATTTTGTTGTTATCGCCGGTTACGGTTACTGGATCTATAACCGTAAAAAGAAAGCGTCGATGGACAGCCATGATTTTTTCCTGGCTGAAGGATCGCTTACCTGGTGGGCCATCGGTGCTTCACTCATCGCTTCCAATATCAGTGCCGAACAATTTATCGGCATGAGTGGAGAAGGTTTTTTTGTGGGCATATCGGTAGCGGCTTATGAATGGATCGCTGCCATTGCACTCATCATTATTGCTATCTGGTTCATGCCTATTTACCTGAAGAATAAGATCTATACCATGCCGCAATTTTTAAAGACGCGGTACAATGAAACGGTGGCATTGATCATGGCCATATTCTGGCTGTTCCTTTACGTTTTTGTGAATTTTACTTCTATACTTTACCTGGGTTCTGTTGCCATCAATGAACTGCTCGGTGGCGGTTACCTGCACATCATAATGATCGTGTTGATGGCAATGGCATTGGTGATCACATTGGGTGGCATGAAAGTGATCGGTTACACAGATGTAATACAGGTTGCTGTGCTCATCATTGGCGGGTTGGCCACCATTTATTTGGCTCTGCAGATCGTTGATGAAAGAATCAATGGTGTTGCAGATGGAAGTGTGATCAACGGTTTTAAAACACTGATCGGCCAGGCACCAGAACATTTTCATATGATACTGCCCAAACCGACAATTACTGCTGCAACGATCGATATGCCGCAGAATCTCGATATCCAAAAATATGTAGTGCTGCCGGGGATCGCCATGTATTTTGCAGGGCAATGGATCGTAAACCTCAATTACTGGGGATGCAATCAATATATTACGCAACGTGCATTGGGTGCAAATTTAGAAACAGCACGGACTGGTATTTTGTTCGCGGGTTTTATGAAATTATTGATGCCCGTAATTGTAATGTTACCCGGTATCGCAGCATTCGTGTTATATAAAAATCACCAGTTACCCGGTTTTGAAGGGGGCAAGGATGGCGCTTATTCTGCGATCCTCGCCTTCCTGCCTGCAGGTTTGAAAGGTTTGTCCATTGCCGCTCTTACAGCCGCAATTGTTGCATCGCTGGCAGGAAAAGCCAATAGCATCTCAACAATATTTACACTGGATATTTATAAAAAATATATCAATAAGAATTCTGATGAAAAGAAAATGGTGTGGACAGGAAGGATGACAATATTTATTTCCATGCTCATCGTCATTCTTTTTACCTGGAAAGACCTTTTGGGAATAGGCGGCGAGGGTGGATTCACTTTCATCCAGAAATATACCGGCTTCATCAGTCCCGGTGTTTTTGCCATGTTCATCCTTGGGTTTTTCTGGAAACGAACAACGGGTACTGCAGCATTGGTTGGACTGATACTTGGTTTCGCATTAGCGATCTTCTTTAATAACTATGCGGTGAGCATATTTGGCAAAGAGACCTGGTTGTATACCGCATTCGAATACCAGAAAATGGAAAAAGGTGTAGTGAAGACAATGGTGGAGATTCCATTCCTAATTAATATGAGCTGGTCATTTATTATTACTGTGGTAACGATGGTTGGTATCAGTCTTGCCGGGCCTAAGATAAATCCAAAAGCTTTTGCCATTGACCCTTCTATGTTCAAACTAAGGCCAACAACAATAGCAATGATCGTTGCCACTTTACTGATCCTTACGTTGATCTATGTAAGGTTTTGGTAGTAAGACGGGTGGTCACTATGAAGTGTATAAAAAATTATTGTGATTTTTTTTACTGATGCTGTCGGAATTTAACGGGTGTATGCATGGTCGTTAGCACGAAGCAAAAGAAAGATAATTACTTTCCGATACAAAATTTCGAGAAGATATAATCCAGCACGTTTTCATTGGTAATATCGCCCGTAATCGTAGAAATATAATGCAGGCAACGACGGATATCAAGTGCAAGCAGGTCGCCGGAAATTTTATTATCCAAACCGGCTTTAATATCTGCGAGAGAACCATCCACTTCCTTTAATGCTTCGTAATGACGTGCATTGGTAATGATGGTGTTCTCGGTATTGCTGTCGCCATGTATCACTTTAGCCACCAGCCTTTCTTTTAACACATCAATGTTTACATTATCTTTTGCCGAGATGAACAGGGGTGCTTTGCCGGCGAATTTTTGTGCAGCTGCTTCCCATCCCAATACATCTGTTTTATTCGCTACCAGTAAAAAATTAGGGTTGGCTTCCCCTATCAATGCAGCCGCCGCTTCCACTTCGGCAGGCGTTTCGGTATTGGCGTCAAAAATATAAAGTACTTCATCCGATCCTTTTATTTTTTCACGGCTTTTTTCTATTCCGATCAATTCAATAACATCGGTACTACCTTCACGGATACCCGCAGTATCAATGAGGCGGAAAAGTATCCCATCAATGTTGATCAATTCTTCAATAGTATCCCTGGTAGTACCAGCTATCTCGCTTACGATTGCCCGGTTCTCATTCAATAAAGTATTCAGTAAAGTGCTTTTACCTGCATTGGGTTTGCCAATGATGGCCACACTTACACCATTCTTAATGACATTGCCCAATTGAAAAGAGTTGACCAGCTGGCTTGTTGATAAAGCCGCGGCATCAATCAACGCATACAGTTTTTTCCTGTCGGCAAATTCTACGTCTTCCTGGCTGAAGTCTAATTCCAGTTCTATCAGTGCTGCAAACTGGATCAATTCTTCCCGCAGTTTTTTCAATATTGCACTGAACCCGCCGCGTATATTATGCAATGCTGTTTTTTGTGAAGCCGCCGTATTGGAGGCGATGAGGTCGGCCACGGCTTCCGCTTGCGTAAGATCGAGTTTGCCATTTAAAAAAGCTCGCTGGGTAAATTCTCCGGCTTTCGCCAGCCTGGCGCCATGGTTTATACATGCCTGTATCACCTGCTGCTGCACATAGGGGCTACCGTGACAACTTATTTCTACCAGGTCTTCGCCGGTATAACTTTTAGGATTTTGAAAAAGCGATAGCACCACTTCATCTATAGCTGTATCGCCTTCTTTTATAAAACCAACATGAATAGTATGAGAAGCCTGTTTGTCCAGGTCTTTCGAAGGAAAAATTGCATTGGCAATGTCAATAGACTTGCTGCCACTTAAACGGATAACACCAATAGCACCAATACCTGCCGGTGTTGCCAATGCAACGATCGTATCATCCCAGCCAGAAATTTTGCTATCCATCCGGCAAAGATAACCGTTGCCGGGAATTTGGGGGATAGATTACAAAAGTGACCGGCTGTATTAATATGCCAGTTCCAATTGGAGCTTATTCGTATAATCAGTGGCCTGATAATATTTTTTTATCCCTATCACTTAATTCACCAATATAATACCGCTTAATATTATTGATGGTCACTTCATCAGTGATATCTACAAAATTTTTAAATGTAGATCGTTCAGCGGGCTTAATGATCAGTACAAACTCATCTTCTTTTCCCCGTGATGCCTTAACCGCTTTCTTTTTATCCAATAATATTTTCCGGATACCTTCAGGCGAGAAATTTGTTTCTTTTACCACTGGGTCTTTTTCACCATCACCTTCATAATATTTTATACCATCATTTTCTTCTAATATCACTGTCATTACACAGGATGCACAAACAGGGGTTGCTTGATCTGTGTCCAATGGCAAATCAACCTGCATTGCGGTTGGGTGTGCCATTGTAGTGGTAAACACAAAAAAAGTAATCAATAGAAATCCCAGGTCAACCATTGGCGTAAGATCAACCCTGGTAGTTTTTTTATTTATCCTTGTATTTCTTTTTTTGGAAGGATGTTTATTTGTTTCGATTTCGGCCATGGCAGTGTGTTTAATACTGAGATGGCGGAGGAATTGATTTCCATAAAACATACCAGGGGTCTGACGGCTAAAGCCGTCTTGACCCCTTAAACAAAAAAATCCCACCGTTACACGGTGGGATGATTAACTATCATGCTTTGAAAAAATTATTGTCCTTCTACCTGGAAGGTAACGGGCTGACGGCGGTAGGCGTTAACGTTACGTCCGTTTTGAATAGCCGGTGTCCAGTTCCTTGTTTTTTTAATTACCCTTATTGCTTCTGCGCACATACCATGCCCGGGATCGCTTTCGCAACTTACATCACTTAAGCTACCATCCCTGCTCACCACAAATTTTACAATAACAGTATAGGTACCTTCGGTGGCGCCATTTTCAACAGGCACATCAGGATTCAGGTTTTTCTGCAGGTAGTTACGCCATGCTGCGTCGCCACCGGGAAAAGCTGCTTCTACTTCCACTTTATTAAAGATCTTATTTTCGTCATCATCTTTTTTTACTTCCACAACTTCTGTACCCTTGGTATCTACCGGTGCCTGTACTACCTGTTCTTTATTATCACTCTCTACTGTTTTTGTGCTGATCTTCTGGTCATCCTTGATCTCTTCAATCTTTTCATCAGGCTTCACCTCTTCATCCTTTACAATTTTTGGAGGTGTAAATTTCACCTGGTTAATTTCGG
>JAYWAN010000212.1:0-8441 GCA_043782405.1 Chitinophagaceae bacterium | reverse complement strand
CTGATTATTTTAAGCCCTTTATCGTAATGATTCTCCCTAGCCGCTTTTATGGAATTTGTCTTCTATTACATCTTATTACCAAACACGGCGCCGGTTTTGGATTTTAATTTTTCATTTCAAAACCATTCTATATGAACAAGGAATTAATTTTGAAAAGTGATGTCCTCGATATCCTTTTCGAAAACCGAAATAAAAACTATGGTGCATACCAGTTGCGTAAATTTTACGACAATCGTTTATTAAAAGCAATGGGCTTAATGATGGGCGCAGTAGTGGTATTATCAGCCTTTACTTTTTTACCAAAGAAGAAAGTGACCTATGCTGCTGCCACTTATATCATACCTGATAATAAGACTGCAGTCCTGAAGGAACCTGATAAAAAGCCTGATCCTCCTAAGGAAGTTGTAAAACAGCCCCAGGCCAATCAGCAGATATTTGTAAATAAAATTGTGATCGTTCCAAACAGGATCAAAACAGATAGCATAAGGGACCTGAAGCCTAATGTAGCCATCAGTAATGTAACCGTGGTTGTACCGGTTAGCGGCGATCCCGGTCCTGCTAAAACCGTGGTTACAGCTGGAGGAAGCAGTGATCCTGTTGAGTTGGTAAAAAAAGTGATTGATAATACCACGCCGGTATACGATGCAGATGTAATGCCTGCTTATCCTGGTGGTATGGATGCCCTGCGTAATTTCCTGCAAAGGAACCTGCACAATCCAAAAGATATGGAAGAAGGCGAACTGGTAAATGTGAAAGTAAGTTTTGTAGTGGGCTATGACGGTAAACTGCAACGCTTTGAAGTGTTACAGGATGGCGGTGATGAATTCAACAAAGAAGTGATCAGGGTGCTGAAGAAAATGCCGGAATGGATACCCGGAAAATCGAACGGTGAAAATGTGTCTGTTTATTACAATATTCCCGTAAAGTTTATTCCTGCCGAATAATTATCAGCAATAATTTCAGTAATTTGGCAATTCGTTTCACAACCTGTACGGCTTTAACCGTACAGGTTATTTTAAATACAGTTTATGGCATTAGAAGAATTTGAAAAAGAGCAATTGAGTGACCGGGAAAAAAACACTATCCGTATGCGCTCCATTACCAATTACACCATGGGTGTTTTTTTTATCGGGGTGGGCTGCTTTTTTATGTTTCCCATGGCATCAACGGCCAGGTATATCAATCAGTATGATCCTGTTTTAATAAAAATATTTGCAGCAATATGCTGGGTATATGGCTTATTCAGATTGTACAGGGGTTATAAGAAAAATTATTTACGGGATAGATGAACCAGAAAATTATTTACGGCAAAAGGATTATAGCAGGAGTTCTACTGGTAGTCGTTGCCTTTGCTGTGCTGCGTTGCAATAATAACGGATCTCCTGTAAACATCGCAGATTCTGCTTCCCGGGGCACCATCAATATCAGCGTTGACGAATCTTTTAAGCCGGTGATAGAAGAACATATCAAAGTATATGAAGCTTCTTTCCCCGGAGCCAGGATCATTGCACATTATAAGCCCGAAGCTGATTGTTTCCGGGACCTTTACCGTGACAGCGCAACAAGGATGATTATCGTTACCCGTGGCCTGAATGACCGGGAAGAAAAGTTTTTTAAAGACTCACTCAATTATGTTCCCGGCTGGAATGATGTGGCTTCAGATGCCATCACTATTGTAGTGAACAGTAAAAGCGATGATACTTTATTTACACTTGACCGTTTAAAAAAACAATTGACCGGGGCCCTGGGTAAAAAACAAACTATTGTTTTTGATGGCCTTAATGCAACCAGTACGGTACGTTTTGCAGTAGACAGTATCTTACGCGGAGAAAAATTTGATACCAGTGTGGTGAGAGCTGTTAAAGGCAGCCGCGAAGTATTGGAATATGTAGCATCCAACCCGGATGCGATCGGTTTTATTGGTATCAGTTGGATCGGTAATCCTGAAGACAGTTCCCAAGTAAAAATGTTAAAGAAAATAAAAATGGCCTATGTGCAATGTGATAATTGTACCGATTCGCCTTATGTAAAACCAACGCAGTTGGGCATCCTGGCTAAAAGATACCCTTTGGTACGTGGTTTGTATTATATAGTGAAGGAAAATTATGCCGGCCTTGGTTCTGCCTTTGCAAATTTTCTGCAATATGAAAGGGGGCAGTTGATATTTAGGCGGGCATATTTGGGGGCGAGGATGGGATTTGCGATAAGGGAAGTGAGGATAAAGGGAAAATTATAAAAAGATTATCGTGATTTAATGAGCGGGTGTTTATAAAATTAATATTATTGTAAAGTCTTAAACAGCAAATAAAATGAAGAAGATCAAAGCAAGTGTATTGTTATTAACCGCTTTGCTTGCGGCAAATTTTACCAAAGCCCAGACCATTGAAGAAGGCCGGGATTTTTTGTATTATGAAAAATACATCAGCGCTAAAAATGTGTTTCAGAAACTGGTGGATGCCAACCCGAATAACGTGGATGCTGTTTACTGGCTTGGACAAACATTATTAGCCCCGCAGGATGACAAAGATATTGCCGGTGCAAAAGCATTGTACCAGAAAGCACTGGCTGCAAACAGTAACAGTGGTTTATTAACCGCAGGTATGGGACATATTGCCTTGCTGGAAGGTAACGCAGCGGATGCCCGTAGCCGTTTTGAAACGGCGATCAGCCTCAGTGGAGGAAAAAATATAGCCGTATTAAATGCGGTGGGTTTTGCCAATGCTGATTTCTACTCAAAACTCGGTGACGGTGGTTATGCCATTGAGAAATTAAAACAAGCCATCGCCCTTAAGGGTATGAAAGACCCGGATGTATACGCTAACCTGGGTGATGCCTACCGCAAACTTGCCGATGGCGGTAATGCGCAATTAGCTTATGAAGCAGCACTGGCATTAAAACCAAATTATGCCCGGGCAAAATACCGTATCGGCAGGGTTTACCAAACGCAGGGTGCCAGCCAGGAAGAGATATTCATGAAATATTATAATGATGCCATTGCAATGGACCCTAATTATACACCGGTATACTTTACACTGTATCAATATTTTTATGAGAACAATGTTCCCAGGTCAGCCGGTTACCTCGAAAAATACCTTGCTGCCAAAGGAACGGATGAACCCAATGCCTGTTTTTTAAGGGTACAGATAACATTTGCCCAGGGTTTATACCAGCAGGCTGTATCAAAAGCAGATGAATGTATTGCTGCGGGCGGTGCAAATCCTTACCCGAACCTGTATGGTATCAAAGCCTATTCCTATTACAGGTTAGGAGATTCTATTAATGCAAAGACTTCTTTTGACCAGTATTTTCAAAGACAGAAACCTGTCAGGATTGGTTCAAGGGATTATGAAACTTATGCAAAAGTATTATTGAAATTCCCGGGTAATGAAAGCCTGGCCGGTACTTATATTGATAAAGCAGTTGAATTAGACAGTACCGAGGCCGGTAAGGTAAGCCTGCTAAAATCTGTTGCTACAGGCTTTGAAGCCCTGAAGGAATATAAGGATGCTGCCGACTGGTACAGAAAAATACTGGGCATTAAAAAGAATCCAAACAAGGTAGATATGTATAATGCCGGTTATAATTATAATAAGGGCGGCGATTACCAGCAATCGATCGACATTTTCAATATGTACATTCAGAAATTCCCCGATGAATCTTTCGGTTATTACATGAATGCAAAGAACCAGCTTAAGCTGGATTCCCTTGATGTTAGCAATAAAGGTCTTGCTAACTACCTTAAAGTAGTTGATATGACCGATCTGATCAAAGATAAGCCGGGAGAAAAGGACCGTATTAAAAATTCATTGCGTTACCTGATAGAATTTTATGCCAATGTGAAACGGAATAAGGATAGCGCTTTATTATTTACAGATAAAGGGATCAATTTAGATCCTGCCGATTCTGATTTTGTGTCGATGAAGCGGCAGATCAGTATGATGACGATGAAGCCTTTGCCACCACCTATAAAAAGCACTACGGTAACTAATTCAAAAGGTGAAAAAGTGACCACAAGTGCTGATGGTACGATAACTACAATTGGAAAAGATGGTTCCAGTACAACTGTTACAAGAGACGGGAAAGTTACAACTGTTAAAGATGGGGTAACTACAATAGTTGAAAAAGGGAAAGTGACCGTCATTGGAAAAGATGGTAAAATAACTACTACGGCTCCCCCTGTAAAGCAAGTGCCGAAGCCGGTACCTGTTCCAAAAAAAAAGTAAAGGGCAAAAATAATTAAGTGAATCCCGTTAGTAAAAACTAACGGGGTTTTTGTTTGTATTATATTGAATATTGCTCTTGCTGCCGTATTTTTGCCCACCAGCAGAATGATAAATTTTATGCAATTTCATTTATTACAGGCTACAGGCACAAACAGCGCTTCCAATTACTTGCCCATTGGCCTGCAGATGATATTTGCCGCAGGCCTTATTGCCACTATTATTGTGCTTTCCAACTTCCTTGGGCCAAAACGTAAAACGGCCGATAAATTACAAAATTTCGAGAGCGGGATAGCAATAAAAGGGAATGCACGTCAGCCCATGGCCATCAAGTATTTTTTAGTGGCCATCCTCTTTGTATTGTTTGATGTGGAAGTGATCTTTTTTTATCCTTATGCAGTTAACTTCAGGGAATTGGGCTGGCATGGTTTTGAAGCAGTGGCGCTTTTTGTTTTATTATTTATAGCAGGGCTTGTATATATATTTAAGAAGGGTGCGTTGAAGTGGGAAGAATAACAATTTGAAAATTAGCCGATTTGAAGATTTGAAAATGAAAGCACTTCAGCATTATCAAATCACCGAATCATCAAATCACCAAATTAAATGAGTCGTCCGGTACAATATAATAATCACATAAAATTCGAAGGTATCCCCGAAGGGTACATGGGAGAAGGTTTTATGGCTACTAATTTTGAAAAAGTGGTTAGCCTTGCCCGTAAGAATTCCATCTGGCCCCTGCCTTTTGCAACAAGTTGTTGTGGAATTGAATTCATGGCCACAATGGCAAGCCATTATGACCTGGCAAGGTTTGGTTCAGAAAGAGTGGGATTTTCTCCACGCCAGTGCGACTTATTGATGGTAATGGGCACCATCGCAAAAAAAATGGGGCCTGTATTGAAACAGGTTTACCTGCAAATGGCCGAACCCCGTTGGGTGATCGCTGTGGGTGCATGCGCTTCTTCGGGTGGTATATTCGACACTTATTCAGTATTGCAGGGGATTGACCAGGTGATACCGGTGGATGTTTATGTACCCGGTTGCCCGCCCAGGCCCGAAGCGATACTTGATGGTTTCATGAAAATACAGGAACTGGTAAATGCGGAAGGATTAAGGAGAAGACATAGTGATCAATATAAAGAATTACTGGCGGGATATGGGATACAATAAAAAATCAAAAGGCAAAAGTGAAAACCTGTCTACCGCAGGCAGGGCCAAAACTGGCAACACTTTTTGGTTTTGACTTATAACTTTTGACTTATTTGGATGATGGCTTTAACCAACGATAGGATTAAACAAAAACTAACGGAGAAATTCGGCGACCAGTTGACCAATTGGCAGGAACCTTATGGTATGCTCACTTTTACGGCGCCAAAGGAACTGAACATAAAAATTTTACAATTCTTATTTGATGATGCTGAATTAAAATTCAGGTTTTTGACAGATCTGCAGGCTGTGCATTATCCCGATAATAAAGGAGAGGAACTCGCTGTTGTTTATCATTTGCACAACCTAGTTGATAATGTACGGATACGGTTTAAAGTATTCACCGATATAACGAAACCCGATGTGTACAGTGCAACAGCATTGTACCAGGCGGCCAATTTTATGGAAAGGGAAACCTATGATTTTTTCGGGGTGAATTTTGTTGGGCATCCTAATTTAATAAGAATACTCAATGTAGATGAGATGGATTATTTTCCATTACGGAAAGAATTTCCGTTGGAAGACCAGACGAGGATTGATAAGGATGATGAGATGTTTGGGAGATGAACGAAGTCAAAAGGCAAAAGTGAAAACCTGCCTACCGCAGGTAGGCCCAAAACCGGGTGCACTTTTTGTTTTTGACTTTTAACTTTTGACTTTTTTTTATGAGCGACCATATTCTTTTACCGGAAGGAAGTATCGAAAAGCAAACCACCACGCTTAACCTGGGGCCAACGCACCCGGCTACGCATGGCGTGTTTCAGAACATACTTGAACTGGATGGCGAAAGGATCATGAAAGCCACTTCTACGGTCGGTTATATTCACCGTGCTTTTGAGAAGATCGCAGAAAGAAGACCGCTTTACCAGATTACTCCTTTGACAGACCGGTTGAATTATTGTTCTTCCCCCATCAATAATATGGGATGGCATATCACCTGCGAAAAATTATTGGGTGTAACATTACCAAAGCGAGTTGACTATTTACGCGTCATCATCATGGAGTTGTCGAGAATTTCGGATCACCTGATCTGTAATTCAATTGTGGGTGTGGACAGTGGTGCTTATTCAGGCTTCTTATACCTGATGCAATACCGTGAACTAATCTACGAAATATATGAAGAAATATGTGGCTCCCGTCTTACTACTAATATTGGGCGTATTGGCGGTTTTGAAAGGAATTTCACTCCTGCAGCGTTCGAAAAACTCGAAAAATTCCTGAAGGAATATCCTAAGCAGTTAAAAGAGTTTGAAAACCTGTTTACCCGTAACCGTATTTTTATGGACCGCACCATCGGTTGCGGTCCCATCAGCGCAGAGCGTGCATTGAACTATGGATTTACCGGCCCTAATTTGCGGGCAGCCGGTGTTGACTATGACGTTCGCGTACACACGCCGTACAGCAGTTATGAAGATTTTGATTTCATTGTTCCTGTTGGTACAACCGGTGATTGTTACGACCGCTTTTTAGTGCGCAACGAAGAAATGTGGCAAAGCCTTAGCATTATTGAACAGGCCTACCAGAAAGTACAGGAAATTAAAGGCGCTGATGCAGAAGTGTACCATGCGGATGTTCCTGCGTATTACCTGCCGGAAAAAAAAGATGTCTATACAAAAATGGAAGCGCTCATCTATCATTTCAAAATTATCATGGGCGAAACCGATATTCCTGCGGGAGAAGTGTACAGTTCTGTTGAAGGTGCCAATGGTGAATTAGGATTTTACCTGATCAGCGATGGAGGAAGAACGCCTTACCGTTTACATTTCCGCCGGCCCTGTTTTATTTATTACCAGGCTTATCCCGAATTAATACAAGGCGGTATGCTAAGCGATGCGGTGATAACGATGAGCAGTTTGAACCTGATTGCAGGGGAACTTGATGCGTAAAAAATTATGAGTTAAGAATTAAGCGTTATGAGTGTTGAATTTTCAAAAGAAAAATTAAATAAAGTAGCGGAATTGATTTCCCGTTACCCGGAAGGTAAGCACAAGAGTGCTTTATTGCCGGTATTGCACCTGGCACAGGAAGAATTTGGCGGTTGGCTGGATGTGCCCGTGATGGATTATGTAGCAACATTATTAAATATTGAGCCCATTGAAGTGTATGAAGTCGCGAGTTTTTATAGCATGTATAATTTAAAACCCGTTGGTAAATATATGTTTGAGATTTGCCAAACCGGACCCTGCATGATCAATGGCAGCGATGCTATCATTGCTTATATCAAAGAGAAACTGGATATCGGTATTGGTGAAACAACTACTGATGGCATGTTTACCTTAAAAACGGTGGAGTGCCTGGGCGCCTGTGGTTATGCGCCGATGATGCAATTGGGTAAAAATTACCGGGAACATTTAACGAAAGAAAAAGTAGATGCCATCATTGAAGAGTGCAGGTACGCCGCTGTAAAAAATAATTGATCAAAATAACAGGTTAAAAAATGAACATCATGAAAAAAACAGCCCTTTTACTTTTGCTTGGGGTATTGTTGTTGAATGTTGTTCGTGCACAAAGCGCACAACAGGAAGAAGTGATGATGAAAATGCTGGGCTTAAAAACTGCACTCATACAGAAAGACAGTGTGTCGCTTTCAAAGCTTCTTGCAAGTGATGTAAGTTATGGCCACAGCAATGCCTGGTTACAGACAAAAGCACAACTGATCAGGGATGTCGTAAGTGGTGTGCAGGATTATAAATCGATCGAACCGTCCAATATGGATATCAGAATTTATGATAATAGCGCCGTGGTAACGTTGCAATCAAAAGTGAATATGATGTTCCAGGGTAAACCTTTGGACATGAGCATGAATGTATTATTGGTTTGGGTAAAGAGAAATAATGACTGGAAACTGGTAGCAAGACAAAGCGTGAAGAATAATTAATCAATAATGAACAGGAAATTACTATTAGATAAAGCACAAGTAGATAACATCAGGTTATATGATGTATATCGCCGTGAGGGTGGTTACCGGAGTGTGGAGAAGGCTTTAAAAATGGCAGCGGCAGATGTTGTGGAAGAAGT
>JAYWAN010000211.1:0-8446 GCA_043782405.1 Chitinophagaceae bacterium | reverse complement strand
TTAGTAGTTAAAGGTTTGATAAGAGCAGGAGGTTAGTCTATGACTCATTAAAGGTATAGTGTAAAACCGAACCACACAAATGGCCCCCAGCGCTGTAGGAGACAAAAATAATTTGCATAAATCAATAACAATTATTTACTTTGTATTTCAAAGTGCTTTTGTATGAATGAGCAACAACCTTTAGAAGAGCTGCAACACATTAAACGTATGATGGAACGCAGCAGCCGTTTTATCAGTCTTAGCGGACTTAGTGGTATAGCCGCAGGTATTTGTGCACTGTCAGGTGCATGGTTTGCCAGCCAGAAAATTCATTGCTGGGTAAAGGGCGATTGCCAGTTGAGCAGGCTCATCAGCAATGCTGGCGGCGACTTATTGAATGACCTGGTCTGGATAGCAACGCTCACTTTTGTTGCGGCATTTGCATTTGCTTTTTTATTTACCTGGCTGCGTAGTAAAAAAAATGGTACACCTATCTGGGGCACTACTACCATGCGTTTATTCTGGAATACTGTAATTCCTATTGCTGTTGGCGGAATTTTTTTGATCAGGATGATGCAGTTAGGGGAGTACCAATTGGTACCACCGGGCTGTTTATTGTTTTACGGTTTGGCATTGGTAAATGCAAGCAAGTACACTTTAAGCGAAGTACGTTACCTGGGTTATGGGCAGATCATTTTAGGGCTACTTAATTTATGGCTCATTGGGTATGGTTTGCAGTTTTGGGCAATGGGTTTTGGTGTGTTGCATATTGTATATGGGATTGTAATGTGGTGGAAATATGAAAGAAAATAAATCATTGGCAGCGGCATGAAGAACCCGATAGAAAATCTGAATAAAATTTTTGACAGTCGTATCCGGCTGGGCATCATGAGTGCGCTGGCAGTGAATACAGCTGTAAATTTTAATGAACTGAAAGAACTGCTGGATATAACGGATGGCAACCTGGCCAGTCATTTAAAGACCCTGGAAGAAAGCACGTTTGTGAAAGTACAAAAAGGTTTTATCGGCCGAAAGACCAATACCACTTATTCCATAACGAGGGCGGGTGAAAAAGCTTTTAAACAACACCTGGAAGCATTAGAGAAGATGATTGGGTCGATAAAATAATTTTTTTGTATTTATACTTTGTAATTCAAAGTACTTTTAAAATGTATAAAATTTTTATAAAACTCCGTTCGGCGCTGCTGGTGTTCCTTACCCATAAAATGGCGCTGCCGCTATTGCAGCAAATAAGGCAACCTGAATTTTTCCCTTATACCGCAGATGACCTGCGGCAATTTACACCGGGTACACTGGGGCACGACCTGGTACATTTTCTTCACCGGAAAGAATTGCAGTTGCTGCCATATTATGCCAAGCATGATATCAAGCATATTTTGCTGCAATACGATACCACAGACGAGGGGGAAGTGTGTTTGCAGTGTTTTATGCTGGGCAACGGGCATATTTCTTTCCCGGTTGCTGCCACGGTATTATATGGCCTGGTAACAATGCCCGAATACTGGAGCAGTTTTCTCCAGGCTCACCAACGGGGAAAAAGAAGCATTGCAATAAGTAAATGGCAGTGGCACCTGGTAGTACTGGAGCCTACAAAAAACCTGCAGGAAAAGATCAATTACAGTAAAACAATAAAACATGAAACAGGTATGGTTTAAAAAATGGGGATGGTTCTATTTGCCAATAACCGCAATGGGGATGATCATAACGTTATTCGTTATTGCGTTTATGGTTCCAATAGTTATGGCGATAGACAGGAATGCCCATGCAACCGCAGATGAAATGTATCAAATTTTTGTGTACGCCAGTTGCACGGCTTTCTGGTGGAAATGGGTGGTGGAGAAAACTTCTTAAGGTGTCACGACGGCTCAAAGCCGTCAGACACCTTGAATTAAAAAAATCTTTTGAAGCAAGTCATCGGGGAGTTCTGCATAGCTTTCTTGCAGAAATCTTTCCATTCTCAATTCTAAAAGAGAAATGGCTAAATCTCTATTGCAAAGATCACCATTCCGTAACCCTGCATAATCAGCAAATGAACTGAATTCCCAATCTTCTAATTTTAACACAAGAGCTGCTTTTAAGGGGTTTTGATGGATATACTGAAATGCGGTGTATCCATAATGCTTGTCTCCATCATTAATGCATTTAAATTTTGTTTTCTGTTGAAAGAGACTCCCCGTGCTGTTATTTTGTTTATTTATACCCTGAGTATAGGTACTTAATAATAATCTTATCCCCTCTGTTAATGCATTTATTTGAAGAGGATTTTCTTTAACTAGTTTTATTGAATGCTGATTTGCATGAACAAGAAAATGAAAATGATTTGGCATTAAACACCAGGAAAGAATATCGCAGTTAGTATAAATGTATTTTTTAACCTTTTTTAAAAAATATAAATAATTTTCCCTGTTGAAAAAGATGGGTTGCTTGTTATTTCCACGATTGTAAATGTGGTACAGGTTTGAAGGCTCAAACTGCATTGTTTATTTTTTAGGGTACGATTAAAACTACGGGTCTGACGGGTTAAAGCCGTAGTGACCCCATTAAAAATCCAATCCCAACGCCAGGTATAATATCGGCTTGCCTTTAAAGAACCCACTCATTGGCCAGCCAGCATCTAACTTTACAAAATAACCCAGTAAAGTGCTTCGGGCTCCAAAACCATAGCCCCCTGCAAAAGGACCAATACCCCCTGCTTTGATCTTCACGGTAACCGGTCCGGGTAATCCATTGGGTAAAGCGTCGTTATATTCTACATTGGGTCTTTTGATCTTATTATAGCCACCATTCCATGCTGTTCCAAAATCAATGAATTGTATCAACTGGAAGTTGCGTAAAAAAGCATTGTTAACCGGCTTGTCGAACAAAGTACCGAAAACGGGTAAACGAAGCTCACTGTTCATGACAACTGCATTATTGCCATTGGCAACATTTTGAATAAAGCCCCGCATGTTCACTTCAACACTCTGGAATGCATAATCCTGGTCACTGGCCGGAGCCGGAGCCGGATTGAAATACCTGTAACTGCCATTGGATTTTTGATTTGCACCTAACATCAGCCATCCATCCACACCACCGAGGTAGTAGATCATTTTTTGATTACCCCAGCTAAAATCCCCGGCTACTCTTCCTGCCCAGATAAAATTGCGGTAAATGGGATAATAATAACGGGCATCAAAACCAAAAATAAAAGTATTGGGCCCGCTGGAAAACTTTGGCCCGCTTACCTGGTTGTTCCAGTCAAAATAAGCTTTGTAACGCAGACCGTTCCAGATATTCATACCCGGATTCAAAGAGTTATCATAAACATATTCAAAATGAGTGATTGAATATAGTTTTTTATCATCTGGCTGTACCAAAGAAAACTGGTCTTGTGCAGCGTAAACAAATTTATCTGAACGAATGCCGGATGATAAACGGATACTTTTTGTTTTATCAAAAGGATAAGCCACATTGGCCTGGTAAAGATTGGTATAAACCCGGCCCAATAAATTACCGAACTGGTCGCTGCCCTGTTGTACATTGCGGTAATAAGTAGCACCCCAGTCAATCCTTCTTTTGTAATTCTGGTAACTCATCAGCCATTCATTGTCCTTTAAGTTGGTTGATATTTTATAGCCACCTGTTATTTTAACGTCTTCCATTAGTTCAGAAGTACCCAAACGGACAAGTCCGTTGAGCGGTGTTCCCGAATTCAGCATGATCGGTCCGCCACCGCCACCATAAGGCTGGTAACGGTTTACCAGCACTGAATTATTAAATCCTGCTGCAACATCTTCAACATAAAATTTAGGGGGCTTGTAATTATAAAGTTTGGCAGTCTTTAAAACATCATCTTTTTGGGGATCATTAACGGTAACCACTTTACCGGTCATACTGCTGTCTTTCTTTTCATTGCCAAATTCATTCTGGAAAAAATCATCCTGTTTTTTTGCAGTATCTGTGATGCCTTTTGGCGGTAAGGGTTTTATACCTTTTACCATTTCCGGGATCTTGTATTCGGCAATTAATTTTTTCATGTACTCCGTCGGCTGAGCGGTAACGTTCCGGCGCAACAGTACATTGTCGTCTATCTTTAATTTGTACAATACTTTTTCATCACTTTGCCTGGTAACCTCACTTACCTGGTTATTATCACCGGCGATCCTCGTTTCGTACAATGAACTCTGGTAATTGGTTAACGGGAACGTGTAAGCGGAATCTTCGGAGATAGAAACAATTGCTACGGAATCAACATCTGTTTTCTTATATACCCTTAGTGTACTGTCCACTGTTTTGGAAGAAGGGTTACGCAATATCTCGCCACCGATCAGCACCAGGGTATCGAGCCCCGCTTTCTTTGTGGTAAAGAATCCTGCATAACGGTTACCCACACCATTCTCATCACTCACAAAAGTGAAATGCGTTCCATTGTATTGCATCGGGAAACGGGCATTACCATATTTTAAATTTGATAGCTGCGTGATCTGGTTCAGCTCGGGCTTGTCACCAAAATCAGTGATTAAAAAAATATTGTAATGATTATTGCTGGGCAATGAAGTATCGCCACCTTTTATACCTGGTCCGGGCCGGTTGCTGGCAAAGATGATCCCTGTCTTGTTTGGGAAAGCAACAAAGGATGCATCCAGGTCATCATATACATCATTGGTGATCTGTTTTACTTTTTCACTCTGCAGCTCCAAGGTATAGATATCGGTATGCCCGTTCTTTACGGCCGACAATAAAAGGGTATTGCTGTTAGTCATGTATTTGATGTCCTGCACCTGGTCGAATTTACCGGTGAGGTCAATTTTATATTGTTTGATACCGGTAACAATATCATACACGAATAATTTTAGTTTTCCCTCTTCCACATACATCACCGATATCCTCGTGCCCTTGGGATCCCAGGCCATGATGGGATAATTGGGGTTGATCTCATTTTTATAACTGCGTACGCCGTATTTGAGGAGGGTTTTGTTTACATCTTCATCATTATAGATCACCCTTACAACCCCTTTCCTGTATTGTGTAACTACATAAGAGTTGTTTCGCTTATTAGGATTTACATTGAAGCGGAAATAATCTGTGCGGTTATCAATATCAAACCCATCTACATAGCTTCCTTTTGGATAAGGCTTCCTCCTGCTGATGTCTTTAGAATATTTTTCATCGTTATAATCCATAAAATCGCTCAGCACTTCCTTGAATTTCTTTTTGCAGACCTGTAAGAAGGCCTTGTTCAGGTTTTTATAAACAGTGGCCAGATAAAGCAGGTAAGTGACATTTTCTTTTTTATATTTTTCACTGATATAATACCAGAAAGCATGCCCGGCTATTTCGGGCCGCCTGAATGCGAACTTGTAAAAATTACTGTAATCACCACTGAGGATCTCACTTTTCAACTCATCATCTTTTTCGGTACTCCAGTTTTCGGCTAAATAAGAAACGTATCCGTCTGTAAGCCATTTGGGCAGGTCAAGCAAGGCCTGGTTACCGGCAAATTCGCCAAGGTCATCTCCAAATAAACGGTTCTCGGTAATTATTTCTGCAATGCCCGCACGGATCTGGTGGCGCAGTTTCTGGTGATCGGCGTCAAAATAAACCACCATCTTATTATTCACGAGCTTGGTGATGCCACTGGTATTCTGCCAATCCAATCCTAAACCGATATTGCTTTGTAACATATCGGCATATTCATTATATAAAACAATATTGGCACGTCTTTGCAAGCTGTATTCGGCAGCGGCTTCTATCTGCGGCAATTCTTTTTCGGCACACTGGGCAATATACTTGGCCAATTCCTGCCCATTCTGGTTGAAATAAACATTAAAATTTTTAGTCTGATAATATTTCCACTTGAATTTTTTGAACTGCACCCTGTTTTTACCAAACTCCACGCTGTTTACCTGGGCCATAGCAAAATAAGAACCTAGTAAAAGGAAAAAGGAAATTAGAGATATTCTGCTGAACTTTGCCATACTATAGATTGATATTTGGTATTAAAATTACTTTATTCGGATTAATCATTAAAAACAATTTCCCCGGCCATAATGTTAAAAATAAAAAGCTTTGTTTTCAGTCCCATACAGGAAAATACGTATATACTCAGCAATGAGTTTAATAACTGCCTCATTATTGATCCCGGTTGCTATTTCCCTGAAGAAAAAGATGAGTTGAAAGCCTATATTACACAGAGCGGATTTACGCCTCAAATGCTGCTCAATACTCATTGCCACCTGGATCATGTTTTTGGCAACAAATTCGTTGCAGAAACTTATGGGCTTATGCTGCAGACCCATGAAAAAGAAAAAGTGATGCTGGATCTGGCCCCGGCTTCGGGTTTAATGTATGATATGCCCTTCGACAACTATACCGGCAACCTCATCTTTTTAGAAGATGGCGAAAAAATTATTTTGGATGGGGATGAACTGGAAATAATTTTGGCGCCCGGCCACTCACCCGGCCATATCTGTTTTTATTGTGCCAAACAGCATTTTATCATCAGTGGCGATGTATTGTTCAAAAGGAGTATTGGAAGAACAGACCTTCCGGGAGGCAATCATGAAACACTTTTGAGTAATATCCGAACAAGATTATTTGTATTGCCCGACGAAACAATTGTGTACAGCGGTCATGGGCCAGTGACAACGATCGGTGAGGAGAAATTGTACAATCCCTTTTTAAGTTAACAGGGGATATTTTTGGGATCATCTAACAGCAGGAATTTTAATGCTGGTGATCTTCCATCTGGTTTCCAAAAAAATTATTTCATTTCCATACACAATTCAACGAGTAATCCATTGGTACTTTTTGGATGAAGAAAACAGATCAACTTATTGTCGGCGCCTTGTTTAGGCTTATCATTGAGCAGGATGAACCCTTCTTTTTTCAACCTTTCCATCTCTGCATGAATATCTTCCACATTAAAGGCGATATGGTGCAGGCCTTCTCCTTTTTTTTCAATGAATTTTGCGATCACCCCGGTTGGGTCAATACTTTCCAGGAGTTCAACCTTGGTTTCCCCCGATTTAAAAAAAGCAGTGTTTACTTTTTCACCTTCAACCAATTCTGTTTTATAGCAGGGACTGTTCAGCAGTTTTTCAAATAATGGAATGGATATTGCAAGATCCTTTACTGCAATGCCGATATGTTCTACTGTAAGCATAAAATACCTGTTTATCGTACCCGGTTTACGAAATCGGTAAAATGACCGTTTGCCCCGCGATTGAATAGCTAAAATAGAACCTTTTGCAGTAAATTTGTGTTATTAAAGACAGAAACTAAATAGTTGGATTGTATGTTGAAATTGCCCATTTACCTCGATAATAATGCCACAACCCCCATGGATCCCCGTGTATTGGAAGCCATGACCCCTTATTTCCTGGAACATTTTGGAAATGCAGCCAGTCGTAACCATCCTTTTGGATGGGAAGCGGAAGAAGCTGTTGATTATGCCCGTGAACAGGTGGCTAAATTGATCGGCGCCGACCCTAAAGAAATTATTTTTACATCGGGGGCTACTGAAGGGGATAACCTCGCCATCAAAGGCGTATTTGAAATGTATGCTAGCAAGGGTAACCATATCATTACTGCCACTACTGAACACAAAGCGGTTTTAGATACCTGTAAGCATATTGAAAAATCAGGTGGAGAAGTTACTTACCTCCAGGTAAAACGCGATGGCCTGATTGACCTGAAGGAACTTGAGGCTGCAATAAAACCTACTACCATCCTGATCGCTATCATGTATGCCAATAATGAAATTGGAACGGTGATGCCTATGAAAGAAATCAGTGCCATTGCCCGTAAAAACGGGGTATTGTTATTTACAGATGGTACACAGGCTGTTGGTAAAATTCCTGTTGATGTAAATAAAGATGGCATCGACCTGATGGCTTTTACCGCACATAAAATGTACGGCCCCAAAGGTGTTGGTGCTTTATACGTTCGCCGAAAAAACCCAAGGGTAAAAGTTACTGCCCAAATGGATGGCGGTGGCCACGAAAGAGGTATGCGCAGCGGTACTTTAAATGTTCCGGGCATAGTTGGTTTCGGAAAAGCCTGCGAATTGTGCATGTTGGATATGGAAGAAGATACAAAACGCATCAGTATATTAAGGGATAAACTGGAAACGGAATTAATGAAACTGGAAGAAGCTTATATCAATGGCAGTACCGAACATCGTCTGCCCCATGTTACCAATATCTCTTTTAAACATGTGGAAGGCGAAGGGCTATTGATGGGCTTCAATAAAAATATTGCCCTCAGCAGCGGAAGCGCCTGTACATCTGCCTCATTAGAACCAAGCTATGTGTTGAAAGCATTGGGGTTGGGGGATGACCTTGCACACTCTTCACTCCGTTTTGGTTTGGGAAGATTTACAACAGAAGAGCAAATTGATTATACCATCAAGGCAATAAGTGAAACGGTTTTGAAGTTAAGGGAAATGAGCCCGCTTTGGGAAATG
>JAYWAN010000210.1:0-8488 GCA_043782405.1 Chitinophagaceae bacterium | reverse complement strand
AAAACTATTTTATGGAACGGCCCGATGGGTGTTTTTGAAATGGAAAAATTTCAGAACGGAACCAGGTCGGTTGCGATGGCAGTAGCTGCAGCAACAGCCAAAGGCGCTTTCAGCCTGGTTGGAGGTGGAGATAGTGTTGCGGCAGTTAACCAGTTTGGCCTGGCCGATAAAGTTAGCTATGTAAGCACCGGCGGCGGCGCAATGCTCGAATACTTTGAAGGAAAAACCCTGCCGGGGATTGCTGCCATAAAGGATTAACAGTTCTGCGGGGTTACTTTTACCGGTTGCATAGAATTAATCCCTTGAATCTGAAAAAGAACATTAATTTTAACTTCTAAACTCTTAAAAATTACAATTATGAAACGTACAGGTCTATTAGTAACACTGGGAGTATTGCTTATTCTCGGTTTTTGGGGATGTAATGGTTATAATGGTCTGGTAACTGCCGATCAGGATGTAAAGAAAGTATGGGCTAATGTGGAAACCAATTATCAAAGAAGGACCGATCTATACAGCAGTGTTATCAAAACCATTGAAAGTTCTGCTAATTTCGAAAAATCAACGCTCAAGGAAGTGATCGAAGCAAGATCAAAAGCGACATCTATTACAGTTGATATCAACGATCCTAAATCGCTGGAAGCTTACCAAAATGCACAAGCGCAGTTACAGGGTTCATTCAGTAAACTGATGGCCATTGCAGAAGCATATCCTGATCTTAAGACAACCAAATCCTTCCAGGATTTCCAAACCCAGATAGAGGGAACAGAAAACCGGATTAACGTTGCAAGGCAGGATTATAATAAATCTGTTGAGGGATACAATCTTACAGTGAAACGTTTCCCCAAAAGTTTACTTGCAGGCATATTTGGTTTTAAAGAGAAAGCATTTTATAAAGCCGATGCCGGAACGGAAAAAGTTCCCGATATCAAATTTGACATCAAGTAAACAGTCCCTTACTTAACATGTTTTCATTATTTAAAAAGAAAGAATTTTTTTCTGCTGATCAGAAAGAACGGATAGTTGCTGCTATACGTTCGATGGAAAAACAAACCAGCGGGGAGATAAGGGTTTATGTGGAAAGCAAGAACCCTTTTGTAGATCCGGTTGACCGGGCTGCGAAGATTTTTTTTAAATTAAAAATGGAAAAAACAGATCACCGCAACGGCGTACTCTTATACATTGCCACAAAACATAAGGAACTGGCGCTGTTTGGCGACGAAGGTATTTACAAAGCCACCGGTGCCGGTTATTGGAATGATGCTATAAAAAATATGATTAGCCATTTTGATGGGGATGATATTTGCGAAGGCATGGTGAAATGCATAAAACAAGTGGGTGAAACACTGAAAGAAAAATTCCCTTACGACAAAACAGACGACAAGAACGAATTGCCTGACGAGATCGTTTTTGGCAACTGACAATATTTAATGCCTGCTACTCTTAAAAAGGAATGAAAAAACTGCTTTCCATATTTTTTTTCTTGTTTACTGCTGTTGTTGGGTTTTCACAGGGCAGTGGTGACCCGGCAACCCTGCTTAAGCAAAAACCTTCGCCGCCCAAGTTGGTAAATGATTATACCGGTACACTTACTCCCGATCAAAAACAAGCACTCGAAAATAAACTGGTTGCTTTTGATGACAGCACATCTACACAAATTGCAGTGGTCATTATTCCTTCCTTAAATGGAAATGATATTGCAGATTATAATGTAAAACTGGGCAGGGCATGGGGAGTTGGAGGAAAAGAGTTCAGTAACGGAGTTGTATTACTCATTGCAAAGGATGACCATAAATTAAATATAGCAACAGGATACGGTGTAGAAGGTGCATTGCCCGATATTACCTGTAGCCAGATCATTGATGATATCATTGTTCCAAAATTCAAGGGCGATGATTATTACCGTGGTATTGATGAAGGCACTGATGCCATCATGCAGGCAGTGAAAGGCGAATACAAGGCACCAGCCAACTACCATAAAAAAAAGGGCACATCCGCTGGCAGGATCATCTTCATCATTTTCATTATTATTTTCTTTTTGGCTTTTGGCGGCCGCGGTGGAGGCGGAGGTTCGTTTATGAGTCGCCGTGGTTTTACTGCATGGACGATCGGTAATATGATCGGCGGCGGGGGTGGCGGATGGAGTGGAGGAGGGGGGGGGAGTTCTGGCGGATTCGGTGGATTCGGCGGCGGAAGTTTCGGCGGCGGCGGCGCAAGCGGAAGCTGGTAAGATATAAGAATGATTTTGCCAAAGTTTATACTTCATAATGATCCGGTTTTTTAAAAGGAAAGATTTTTTTTCTGCCGCAGAAAAACAGCGGATCATTGCTGCAATACGTTCAATGGAGCAGCAAACCAGCGGGCAGATCAGGGTTTATGTAGAACATAAAAATCCCTATGTTGATCCAGTAGAAAGGGCAAAAGAAAAATTTCATGAACTGAATATGCAAAACACCAGGCACTGCAACGCGGTGCTTTTATATATTGCCGTTAAACACCGGGAACTGGCAGTATTTGCTGATGAAGGTATATACAAAGCTACCGGTACAGGCTATTGGGATGGCGCTGTAAAGACAATGATCGCTGCATTTAAAGCCGGTGATATTTGTAAAGGGATAGAAGTGAGTATTAGCCTTGCCGGCCAGGCCCTGAAAGAAAAATTTCCTTATGAACAGGCGAATGATAAACCGGAATTATCGGATGATATTATTTATGGGGAATAAAAAACAGGTGTTTTAAAATAAAAAATGAAAAAAATATTTTCCATATTCTTACTGTTCCTGGTTACCACAGTTTCTTTTTCACAAGGTCACGATGAGCAGGAAAATTCACAAAATACCATTGGTTCAAAGGATTTACGAAACAGTTTTGATCCGCAGCGTTTACTAAAACCCAGGACCGGGAAGCAATTCCTGGTGAACGATTTTGACAATACACTAACCATCGACCAGCATGAAGTACTGGAAGCCAAACTGGTTGCTTTTGATGACAGCACATCTACACAAATAGCTGTTGTTATTATTCCCTCACTTAATGAAAATGATATTGATGATTACAGTGTTAAACTATTCCGCGAATGGGGGATAGGCACTAAGAAAAATAATAACGGCGTGCTGTTATTGATCGCAAAGCAAGACCACAGGCTTCGCATCACCACCGGTTATGGCGTAGAGGGCGCATTGCCGGATATTACCTGCAAAGAGATCATTGATGATATTATTGTGCCGCAATTAAAAGGGGAGGATTATTATAAGGGAATTGATGCGGGGACAGATGCCATCATGCAGGCTGTAAAGGGCGAGTATACTGCTCCCGAAGGTTATGCCGAATCAAAACATCACTACTCATTATTCTTAAGAATATTATTCTGGATCATCGGGATCGTGGTGTTGCTCCTTTTAATGAAGACAGGATTATTGTGGCCATTGTTGAATATAGCTTCCAGCATTGTATTCAGCAGTGGAGGAAGTAGCGGCGGCGGGGGAGGAGGTTTTGGTGGTTTCGGTGGCGGTAGTAGCGGAGGAGGTGGTGCAAGCGGAAGTTGGTAAGAAAATAAAATAAAAAGCCCCCTATTATCGGGGGCTTTTATTTTATCGGGTTACTTCGTTTACTTCATACCGTTAGTAATATAATCAGCGATCTCCTGTCCCTTCGCTTTACCCAGTTTCTCTAAACATGATTTAAATGTAGGCTCAGTGAATCCCCTGAACTGCTCGGGTATCGCCTTCCTGAATTTCAATATAATATCAATACCCTTCTTGACATTACTTACGTTGCCTATTTTTCCAAGGTAGGTAGCAAATGTTTCTGTCATGCCCAGTTTTTCCTGGCTCAGTGGTGCTTTATCAAAACGGCTGGCAATGAAATCAAAATCAGCTTCGGTACCACTGCCCATGATGATATCACTCACTGCATCACCCAGTCCTCCTTTGGCATCATTGCTGTATTGTTTTGCCAATGTATAAGCATTATTAGCATCCAGGTCAGCCAGTCCTTTTAGGGATGCACCCGCTACACTATACGAAGAATCGGCAACATTGGCTTTATACAATGAAAGGTATTTGGCATCCTTTGTCTTTGCTAAAAAATTAATGGCAGCAGCTTTTGTCCTTTTATCTTTTTCTGTATTGGCAATCGTTTCAATTGAAGCGATCACATCTGCATCTTTCGCAAATTTTGAAGCGCCTAATTTTTCAATGGTACTTCTCCTGAGTGGAGCGAATCTGTCTTTTAACCCTTCGGCAAGTTCCTTCATGCTTTTCTTTGCAAAATAATCAAGGGCTTCCCTGCGGTCTATATAAAGCGGTGCACTCTTCCATTGTTTGATGAAATTATCTCCCGTCTTATTGTCAGTTTTTGCCCAAAGCATTACTTTATCAGCGTCCACATTGATAAGGTCGGGTTTTTGTGTGTAGTTAAAAGTGAAGGTGTCGATCTTATTCTCTACCCATACATTGTAACGTTTTTTATTAGCGCCTGCGTATACATCGATGGCTATTGGTAAACGAAATACCTTGTCTGTCTTTTGTGTTTGCTCAATGATCACGGTTGCTTTCCCGGCTGCATCATCATAAGCATAATCTATCTTAACGATCGGGTGTCCGCTACCGTAATACCATTGGTTCCAAAACCAGTTCATGTCCTGCCCGGTAACTTCTTCAAATGCAAGGCGCATCTGTCCAGATTCTCCGGGTTTGAATTTATTGGTGTTCAAATAGGTATTCAGTGATTTGAAGAATGCATCATCTCCTACATAATTACGCAGCATGTGTAATACACGTCCGCCCTTTTGATAACTCACCAGGTCAAATACATCTTCTTTATCGGCATACCTGAAACGTACCAGGTCTTTTTTACTATCGTTGGGGCTACGCAGGTAACTCTGTAACCCCTGCTCATTCTCTGCATCTCCTGCATCCTTGCCGTGCTTGTATTCCATCCACAAGGTCTCACTGTAATCGGCCATTGATTCATTCACGGTGATATTGCTCCAGCTTTCGCAGGTAACCAGGTCGCCAAACCACTGGTGAAATAATTCATGGCAGATAACGGTTTCCCAGCTATTGCCATCTGTTAGTTGCCTTGCATTCTGGTAAGCGCTTTCCTGATGCAGGGTAGCACTGGTGTTTTCCATAGCTCCACTTACATAGTCCCTTCCAACGATTTGCGAATATTTTGGCCAGGCATAGTCGATACCCAATTTAGTAGAATAAAATTCTATCATCTCCGGGGTAAGTCCAAATACACCCCTTGCATAAGGTGCCTGGTCTTTCTCTACATAATAGCTTACTTCTTTTCCTTTCCAGCTGTCTTTGATCACAGCATAATCTCCTACACCCATAAAAAATAAATAAGGTGCATGAGGTAAGTCCATCCTCCAGTAATCCGTGCGGGTACCATCGGCATTTTTCTTTTGGCTGATCAATAAACCGTTGCTAAGTGTAACATATTTTGCAGGAACGGTCATATAAATTTCATCGGTAGTTTTTTGATTGGGCTTATCAATAGTTGGCATCCAAACACTGTTGGCTTCTGTTTCTCCCTGTGTCCATATTTGTGTAGGTTTGTCTTTGTCTTCTCCTTTTGGATTAATGAAATACAAACCTTTTGCATCGCTGATGGCATTGCTGCCCTTTACTACTATTTCATTTGGCTTGCTGATATAGTCAATATAAATAGTATAGTTTTCCCCGCCTTTGTACATTCTGTCCAATGTGATCTTTAATTGCAAACCATCATTGATGTATTTTAATGCAGATTTGGAAGTTCCCTTCATCATGGAAACTTCTTTTATCTCCATGCCCTTTGCATCCAGCGTTAAAGAATCGGTTGGATAAAAATGAGGCTTAAGCGTAAGCCACTCTTTTCCGTACATCCATGATTTATCGTAATCAAATCTTACATCCAGTTTTGTGTGTACTAGGTCATTCACCCGGGGGCTGGAAGCACGGTATATTTTTTTCCAGGATGTGTCTTTGGATTCCTGGCCAAACTGGGCCATTATAAAAAGTGGGCCTGCAACCAGGGCAAGCAAAAACAGGAATTTCTTCATAAATAAAATTTAGAGTGCAAAAATAGGTGCTGGGACGTTAAATGGGAGTCAATTTTTATATGAGTGGTAAATGCCTGAATTTAAGTAGCTTTGTAAGCAAAGTTTTTTTACGAATGAAGTATTTATCCGTCGTGTTTTTTTTATTTGTTTCAGTCAGCGGCTTTACCCAGCAAAATCATTTCATTTATATTCAGGCCGATAATAAACAGCCCTTTTATGTTGTACTGGACAAAAAGCTAATGAGTTCTTCAGCTTCAGGTTACCTCATTATTCCAAAACTCCGGGATAGTAGTTATAAATTATCGATTGGATTCCCTAAAAACGAATGGCCCGAACAAAAAGTTACCTGTAATATTAATCAGGCCGACGCTGGTTATTTATTAAAAAATTTCGGTGAAAAAGGTTGGGGGCTCTTCAACTTGCAAACAATGGCACTTGTTATGGCGGATACTGCAACAAATAAAGATGTAGCAGTAGTAAAAGAAACCAAAAAAGATAGCTTTGCCGAAATACTTTCCGGTGTGGTTAACGATCCGGGCCTGCTGAATACCCAAAAAACACCCGAAGACAGCATTGCAATAGTCCCGGTGATCAGTAAAAAATCTGCTGATAAAATTGTTGCTAAAAAAGAAATAAAACCTGTAATAAAAGATAATAAAACTAAGACCAGGATAGCAAAACTTTCAGACAAAAAGAACAGGGATAGTTTAAGAATGGTGTATGTAGATATGGTTAAAGGAAATTCTGACACAGTTAATGTAGTGATACCGTTTGAAGCAAAAAAGAAAATTACCAAACCTGTTACAGATCTGGCAAAAGCCAATAAAAAGCAAAAGCACCCCGTAAAAGATACGGCATCGAATATAATAGCTGAAAAGAAAGTGGAGACGCCGGTTGTAGAACTTGTAAAAGCCAATAACAATTTAGCAGATATTATAAAAGATACAATTACACATACAATTCCGGAAAAGAAGGTAAAACAATCTGTGGCCGACCTGGTAAAGAATAATAAAAATACAGGGCATATAATACCAGACACCGTATCAATTACAGTCCCCGAAAAGAAAGTTGAAGAACCTGTTACCGATATTGTCAAAACGGATAATAAAAAGGAAAATCCTGTTGTTGATACCACGGTGCATATTCAGCCGGAGATCAAAAAAGAAGACAGTGTTATCACTGCTGTTAATACAATTCCTGTGGGGATCATTCCCGAAAGTTCAAAAAAAGATACAGTAGTTGTGGTAAAGCCGGTTGAAGTAGTTGTTGTAGAAAAAAAGACTGATATAGCAAACGTTATCCCGAAGCCTGTTGAAAATATGAACACCAATGTTGCGAGAGTTTTCAATCCATGCAGGGAAGAGGCATCCGGCGATGATTTTCTTGGCCTGCGAAAAAAGATGGACAAGAGTAAGAGTGACAATGAAATGCTTTACCATGCGCATAAAGCATTTACAAAAATGTGTTATACCACCAAACAGATCGAGCGGCTTAGTTTATTATTTACTACTGATGACGCAAAGTATAAATTCTTTGACGATGCGTATCAATATGTTGCCGATAGAGAGAATTTCCCCGGACTGGCTTCACAGTTAAAAGAAGCATATTATATCAACCGGTTTAATGCCATGATTCGCTGATCGATGATTAATACCAACAACGCCGATGCCACGCTATTTCATTGAAGTTGCTTACCAGGGCACTGCCTATTCTGGTTTTCAGGTGCAAAAGAATGCTAATTCCGTGCAGGCAGAAGTAGAAAAGGCGCTGCAGATTTTTTTTCGGGAGAAATTTGAACTCACGGGCTCATCACGTACGGATGCTGGTGTACATGCATTGCAGAATTTCTTTCATTTCGATTCTCCCGTACCGGTAGTAGATGCTTCCTACCAGTTGAATGCGATACTCCCCGGTGATATTGTAATTAAGAATATCCGTGAAGTGAATGTTGATGTACACTGCCGCTTTGATGCCGTCAGCAGAGAGTACAGGTACAATATATATCACCGAAAGAACCCGTTCATTGCGGATACTGCTTATTATTATCCATATGCTTTAAATATTGATCTCTTGCAAGAGGCAGCTGCAGCGATACTAGAATATAAGGACTTCACCGCTTTTTCAAAACGAAATACCCAGGTAAAATCATTTCTCTGTAATATCTATTCAAGTGAATGGCTGCTGCACGAAGGTCAGTTGATATATCAGGTAAAAGCCAATCGCTTCCTCAGGGGGATGGTAAAAGGGTTGGTAGGAACGATGTTGCAGGTAGGCAGGGGGAAATCATCGACTGCAGCGTTCAAAAAAATAATCGAATCAAAAGATCCTTCTAAAGTAGATTTTTCCGTTCCTTCACATGGTTTGTTCCTGTGTAAAGTAGAATATCCCTGATTTCACATCTTATCGATCCAGTATAGCATATCTCAATTAAATTTTTCG
>JAYWAN010000209.1:0-8499 GCA_043782405.1 Chitinophagaceae bacterium | reverse complement strand
ACTGCAGATGAACTGGCCTTTACAAAAAACGCCATTGGACAGAGTGATGCATTGCGTTATGAGACCGGGTTCCAAAAAGCAGCTTTCATTGGAAGAATGCTTACTTATAACCTGCCAGGCAATTATGTAGAGAAACAGAATAAGCTCTTGGCCGGCATCACAAAAGCCGAAATAGATGGCCTCGCCAAAAAATGGCTGGTAGCAGATAAGATGAATATTTTACTGGTGGGTGATAAAGTAAAAATATTACCAGGCCTGCAAAAATTAGGATACGATATCATTGAGCTTGATGTGGATGGCAATAAAAAAGATGCGCATATTAAATAAAGAAATACCGGTAAAAATAAAAGGCGTTCAATGAACGCCTTTTATTTTTGAGTTAAGTTAAACTCCTTATACTTTTCGGTCTTTCAATTTTCCACTCCATACTTTCTTTCCCTGTATGCGCCTTACCAGGTACATGATACCAACAAAAATGAAAAAGAACGGTCCGGCAAAACCCAGTAGACCTATAAACTTGGTACCATAAAAACTTTCCATTGGCCTGCGTAACCTTTCAGAAATAAGATACATGCTTGGTACCATTATCAATGTAAGGAAGAAAGCGAAAATTAAACCGAAGATCATCGTCCAGCTTAACGGTCCCCAGAAAACCACGCTATCGCCACCAAAGAAAATATGCGGATTGAGGGTCTGGAAGAATGAAATGAAGTTGATATTAAAACCAACGGCCAGCGGCAATAAACCCAATATGGTTGCCACAGCAGTAAGCAATACCGGTATGATACGGATCTTACCGGCGGCAATAGCTGCCTCACGGGTACGCATACCCCTTCCGCGTAATTCATCGGTGAATTCGATGAGGAGGATACCATTTTTAATTACAATACCCGCCAACGCAATGATACCTACGCCTAACATGATGGTAGCTATCGTCATACCGGTAAACGCATAACCCAACAGCACGCCAATGATGCTGAAGAATATCTCCGTGATCACTATAAATGGTTTACTGATGCTGTTGAACTGAAGTACCAGTATCATAAATATGATACCCAATGCAATTATTAAAGCCAATCCTAAAAATGATTGTGTTTCTTTTTCCTGTTCACTCTGGCCGCTTAGTTTTAAAGTAACATCTGCCGGGATCTTAGCTTTTGCTTTAAAATCATCCAGTTTCAATTGCAACTCTGCATTTACCTGGCCTACCATTGTAGGATCAAGCACATTGCTTTGCAATTGAATGGTACGTTTTACATTTTTACGTTTTACAGCGCCGGTTGCAGTGGTATAATCAATAGTGGCTACTGCGCTGATAGGGATACTTTTCACCCGCATGGTATTCATATCCATGAATGTGATGCGCATATTCATCACATCGGTGATATTATGGCGCACCATATCGGTAGAGCGTACCTGTATCTTGTATTCATCTTCCCCGTCTTTTAACTTGCTCACTTCTTTACCAAATACCGCTGTGCGTATCTCCATCCCGATTTGCCCGGTGCTTACACCTTCCATCATTGCTTTCTCCCTATCTACATTAATGGTTATCTCAGGATTATTAAGATCAACATCCATTTGCAGGTTTTCAATTCCATTAACCTGATTGGTATCTAAATAATGCGACAGGTCGCTTGCCACTTTTGCAATGCTTTCAAAATTATCTCCCTGCACTTCAATATTTACCGGCGGGTCGGTAGGAGGGCCGCCATCTTCCTGTGCCACTTCAATACTTGCCCCGGGTATGCCCGTCATCTGCCGGCGTATCTCTTCTTTAAATGGAAGTGTATGCTTGCCATCCCTTTTTTCATACTCTACAAATGAAACCTGTATACGGCCAAGGTTCGGTTGTACGCTCCTGTTATTATCCCTTGGATTATTGGCGCTTACCGCCACATTGGTAATGATACTTTCTACAATACCGCCGGGCTGCCCGGGTAATTCCTTTGCCAAAACTTTTTGCACCCTTCCTTCCAGCACATGAGCAATGCTGTCGGTATACTTTACATCGGTACCAACAGGAAGCTTAATATATACATAAACAAAATTAGGGTCGCCGCTTGGGAAGAAGGTTGATTTTGTCCTGCCGGTTTTTACACTGATCATTAATACTATTATTGATACCGCAAACAAACCAAACAGTGAAACAAATGCCCAAACAGGCCTCCATCCCACCAATACCCATTTCAATAACCTTTCATAATGATTCATCAGCCAGGGCAATGCTCTTTTTTGAAAAGCATGGATAGCATCGTTCAGCACATAAGCATTGAACACGATCAGCAATGCCATCAGCAGTAAGAAATTGGCCATCCCATGGCTGCCCAATAGGTGCAGGATCAATCCTGTTATAACAAAACTGACAAACCATTTATTCTTCCAGACCGTGTTCTTCGGTTTTTCATATTCTTTTCCTTCTGGCTTCATAAAGCTGACAGCAAAAACAGGATTGAAAATAAATGCAACGATCAGCGAAGCCGTTAATGTAAGGATGAGCATAGTAGGCAGGTAGATCATAAACTTGCCTATTAAACCTTTCCATAATAATAAAGGGAAGAAGGGTGCCAATGTTGTAGCCGTACCCGCCAGAACGGGAATAAATACTTCTCCCGCCGCTTCTTTTGCACTTCGTTCAATATTCACTTTTCCATTGTTATAGATACGGTGCGTATTTTCTATTACCACGATAGCATCATCAACTATTATACCCAGCCCAAGCAACAAAGCAAAGAGTACGATAAAATTAAGTGTAACAGTAGTTCCAATAATGCCGCTGCCAACAGGCAGGAACATGAATGCGACAAATACACTTAACGGAACACTGAGTGCTACAAAGAATGCATTGGTAACCCCCATAAAGAACATCAGGATGATCAACACCAGTATAAAACCAATAATGATGGTGTTCACCAGGTCGTTAAAAGAAGTTTTTGTTGCCTTACTCAGGTCGCCGGTGATCACCACTTTCAGGTCATCGGGAATTTCTTTCTTCTCTTTCATGTCTGCCACAATACCTTTTATTTTATCAGCAGCATTGATGAGGTTTTCTCCGGCACGTTTTACGATATTAAGTGTTACTACGTTCTTACCATCCAGGCGGGCATAACTATCTTTTTCTTTAACGGTGTCTTTTAATTCAGCAATATCTTTTAAATAAACCGTAGCGCCCTGTGCACTGCTGCGTACAATGATATTATTAAGATTTAATGCACTGGCAAATTGCCCTTTCACTTTTATGGTTCGCCGCATATCGCCCAGTTCCATGGTACCGCCGGTGATATCACGGTTTTCGCGGCTGATGGCATTCTCAATATCCATATAACTGATGCGGGCCAGGCTCATTTTGTATGGATCCACATTTACCTGTATCTCCCGTTCAGGCGCCCCTACAATTTCTGCCCTTGTTATTTCGGTAAGCTCTTCAAATTTATCCTGCATCTTATCTGCATACTGCTTCAGTTTTATTCCATCATAATCGCCGCTGACATTTACAAACATGATAGGCATTTCACTGAAAGCAAATTCTGCAACATTGGGTTGCGAGGTAAGGTCATTGGGCAGATCTGTCTTCGCTTTATCAATGGCATCTTTTACTTTCTGCTTGGCTATTTCTGTTTTTACATCCGTATCAAATTCTGTCACTATCAAACTGTAATCGGCCTGTGATGTGCTGGTTATTTTTTTAACCTTGGCACCACTGATCCCTTTCAATTGTTTTTCAATAGGCCTTGTTACCAGGTTCTCAATATCTTTTGGCGAGTTACCGGAGTATACGGTAACTACCGAAATAGTAGGCACTACAATATCGGGGAACTGTTCCTTGGGCATGGTGTTAAACTGGTAGAGGCCATAGGCCGATATGAGCACGGCAATAATGTACACGGCTGTACGGTTATTTACAGCCCAGCTGGTAGGGCCAAACTGCTTAAATTTTTCTCTTACCCCTTCTATAAAATTCATAAAATTTATTTTAGCCCCTGCCCCTCCCTGTTAGAGAAGCCAGGTATGAGATTATTAATTTATTTTTTGCGTTAACCTATCCTCATCCAATCTTTCGGTTCTCTCTCCCGGGTAAACAGGAAGTTTACTTCATATTGGTAATGATCGCCTGCCCTTCATACAAATTCTGGAAACCTTCTGTAACCAATTGGTCATTTGTTTTAAGTCCGGCTTTTATCTCTACATTTTCGCCATACACTTCGCCGATCGTTACTATCACCCTGTGGGCAATGGTCTTTCCATTGCTGCTTTTCAACAATACATATACATATTTACCGGTTTCATCCGACTGCACAACATTAATAGGGATTACAATGACATTGGTTGCTGAATAATCCAATATTTTTACTACTGCCGTCTGGCTTGGTTTTAATGTAGCATCATAAGGTATTTTTGCTTCAGCGATAAAGCCCCTTTGTGTCGGGTCAACCGATTGGCTGATCAATGAAATGGAACTGCTTACTTTTTTGCCGGCATCGGGTATATTTATTTCCACCGGCGATCCTTTGTGTATCCTTATCAAATAATTTTCAGGAACATTGGTAACCACTTTAAGGCTGCTGGTATTAACAATCTTTATCTGCGGGCCTGTTGCCGTCATTCCCTGGAAGATCTCACCAACACGTATGTTCACGATATCTGCAATACCGTTCACATCACTGTAAACATTTGAAGTATTCAACTGCTCAATAGCAACTTTCACCTGTTCGTCGGCCGACTTCAGTTGATTTTCCAGTGTCTCTGTATTTGTTTTGGCCGTTATCAATTGCACTTCTGTGCCAATGCCCTGGTCCCATAAATTCTTTTGGCGCTGATAAATATTTTTTGCAAAACTCAATTGTGTTTTTATGCCTTCCATTTGTTGTTTAGCTGCAACCACCTGCTGGCGAACAATGGCATCATCCAGTTTCAAAAGCAGCTGCCCTTTCTTTACCATTTGCCCCTGCTGTACATACAGTGCTTTTACCTGCCCGCCCATTCCCCTTGGAGAAATATAAGAGATGTTCTCTGCATCAACTTTTCCCTGCAGGTCGATATAATGCTGAAAATTTTGTGTGGTAACCGGTGAAACTGCTACCAGTTTTACTTTTGCTGCGTTTGCAGTGGCCGTATCAATTTTCGCCAACTCTTCTTCCAGTTTACGGATATCCTCTTCCGTCTTGTTTTTAGTGCCCTTCAGTTTTTCCAGTTCGGCCTTTTTATCATTGATGACCGCATTGTTATCTTTCGCACTGTTGCCGCAGGACGTTGCGACCAGGATGATGGTGCCTAAGAGGATTGTTTTAATACTTGTTTGCATATAGTGAGTTTATTTAAAACGTTTAATGAGTTATAATTTACCTGTTGCTTTTAAATAATCGATCCTTGCATTGATGGCATCATACAAAGAGTTGTAATAGTTTGTTTGGGCAACTTTCAATTCTGTTTGGGCGAAATATATTTCCTGGTTGCTGCCCAAACCCTGTTCATATTTTTTCTTGGTGGTATTGTATACTTTCTCGGCCAGTTCGATATTTTGTTTTTGATTGTCCATGGTAAGCAATGCCGTTTTCATATTGATGCGGGAATGTTCTACATCATAATCAATGCTTTCTTTCAACTGGGCGATTGTGTTTCTTGTTTTCTGCAATTCATATTCTGATTGCCGGATATGCGCATTGCGGGAGTTGCCGTCAAAAATGGGAACAGCCAGCTTTACGCCAACTAACGAAGTTGAATACCAGTCGCCTTTACCAAAAAAATTAAAGGAGGAACGCTGTGCATTTTTACTGTAACTGGCAAAAGCTGCAATGCTGGGTATCTTGCTGAGTTTATAGCGGCGTACATTATAACCACCCAGTTTTTCTGCAATGGACAGTAACTGCATTTCGGCCCGGTTCTTATAATCGTAATTCTCATCAAGAATACCAGACTTTAATTCTGTTTCACTCAGAGTATCGGTGAGTACCAGTTCTTCTTTTTGCGGCATATTCATCAAAAATTTCAGCCCGGCATTCCCTGCGGCCAGGGCATTCTCCACTTTTATTTTTTCTGTCTTGATATTATTGAGCTGTACCGTTACTTTATCTACGTCCAGTTTTTCTGCAAAACCGTTCTTGAAAATTTCTTTGGTATCGTGCAATAATTTTTCGAAGCGCTCAATATTGGCATCTAATGACCCCAATTGTTTTTTTCCAACCACCAGCTGGTAGTATATTTTATAAACATTTGCCTTTACCTGTTCCTGTGTTATGCTCACATTTTTTTTGGCGTACTCCAAAACAACATCCCTGGCCACCAGGCCAACAAATACCTGGCCGTCGAAAAGTAATTGCTGAACATCGATACTGCCTGTTGCATTCCAGGGGCTGGTAACAGAGAAGGGAAGCGAAGCGAAGTTTTTGGGATTGGTTATTGCGGTGCCGCTCCCGTCTTTCACTCCTTTCTTTTCCAATACATCATAAATATTGTAGCTCACAAAATCAGGGATATTCTGGATCGGTATATCAAAAAAATGATTGCCCGAAACACTGCCGCTTATCTGTGGCAATGCGGCTGCAGTTATCTGCCGGTTTTGTTGCCGCTGAATGTCAATATCAAGTAAAGCATTCTTTACCTGTACTGCATTTTTATTTGCATAGTCCACGCATTGTTTCACAGAAAATTCATTTTTCTGTTGTGCAAAATTTGCTGTCGATAAAAGCAGGGCGCTAAAAAAAAGCGCACTACTTAGCCATAATTTTTTCATTACTGTTGGTCTTTTTAATGCTGTCCTGTTGATATTTTAAAGTGAGTTTATATCCTTTTTGGGAAACGAGGCCAAATAAAAAATTAAGCAGCAGCTCTTCTTCTATGTCGGCAAGGTTCGATCTTACTTTTGTGTGAAAGTCGGGATGAAAAGGTAGTGTTACACTTTCTACCCTGAAACGCGACAACACATCTATCCTGATCTCGGGCCTGTACAATTCTTCTTTTATCCCCCTTACCAGGTTCTCTTTTATCATGGTATAGAGGTAATCATTCTTGTGTTTGGCAAATTTTTGAAATGCATTGGGGTGGTATTTCTGCATATCAAAAAGCAATGAACTGTTCATGGAACGGAATATCTCTATCATAAATTCCATGGCAAGAAATATTTCGTGTATGGCGTTTTCGGAACGATGGCGGTCCTGTTCGCAGCAGGATTGGTTATACTTAATGATGTCACCCACCACTTCATCAACCAATGCATCTTTATCGGCATAATGATGGTAAATGGTTTTTTTACTGATGCCCAATGCATTTGCAATATCATCCATGCTTACACTGCGCAAACCATATTGCATGAAAAGGTCGTGGGCCTTTTGCAAAATGCGTGTACCGGTATCTGTTGTTTCTGTCATAATCGGGCACAAAACTACGGAAACTTATAATGTAACCAAAGTTTCCACCCTTGTTTTTTACCTTTTGTAATAATTTTTTAATGTTGGGGCGCTTTATGGCCCACAAAGTTGCTGGCACAGGGCCTTACCAATCAATTATCTTTGTTCATTAAATTGACAAATTATGAAAAAGCCTTTCCACTATAAAAAGCTGCTGCAGTATTTCCTGCAGGGCCTGTTGATACTGGCTCCCGTAGCCATCACGGTATATTCAATTTATTTTATCGTATCGGGGATCGATAGCTGGATACCCCTCTTCACCCATATTGATGCCAGCGGGCAGGTGCATGTGCAGAATTACGGCATCGGCTTTGTGCTCATCATAGCGGTGATCATCATATTGGGTTATTTCAGTTCATTTTTTATTACCGGGCGGGTGGTCAGTTTTTTCGACAAGATACTGGAACGCACGCCGGGCATTAAATATGTATATACCACTACCCGTGATTTTTTTGAGGCTTTTGCCGGCGACAAAAAGAAGTTCACCGAAAATGTACTGGCCAATGTAGATGATAATGATGTATGGCGGGTAGGTTTTATTACACAGCCTGATATGGAAGAATTCGGGTTGAAAGATTATGTAGCAGTATATATACCCATGGCTTATTCTGTAGCGGGTAACGTATATATCATTCCCAAAAAAAGGGTGCGCCGGATAGAGAATATTAGTGCAGCACAAAGCATGAAGTTTGCAGTAAGTGGTGGCATCACAAAAATAGAGGAGGAAGAAGAAAAGAAAATTTCCTGATCCTTGCATTTTCGGGAGGAAATTTATATTTTTAATGACAACCTACCCTTATGAAACAGGCATTAAAACTAATGCTGGCTATAAGTGCATTAATTATGGCCGGTTCTCCTGCATTTTGCTGGGGCTTTTACGCTCACCAGAAAATAAATTATTACGCAGTTTTTCTATTGCCCCCTGAGATGCTGGTATTGTATAAACCCAACATCGCATTTATCAGCGAGCATGCAACAGACCCGGATAAACGGAGATTTGCCGTACCGGGTGAAGGTCCAAGGCATTATATTGATATTGACCATTACGGACAATATCCTTACACTGGTTTGCCTAGGAAATGGAATGATGCTGTTG
>JAYWAN010000208.1:0-8537 GCA_043782405.1 Chitinophagaceae bacterium | reverse complement strand
CTTCCAATTCCTTTACGGCAACCGGTCTTTCCTCCGTGGCATATCCAAGGTCACTGGCAATGGCAAGCAGCGAATCCCTGGTTACACCGTCTAAGATAGAATCGGACAAAGGCGGTGTTACAAGTGTATTATCGATCACGAACATCACATTCATCATTCCTGATTCTTCAATGTATTCATTGGTTTTTCCGTCGGTCCATAATACCTGGTCATACCCTTGCAGTCTCGCTTGTAAGGTTGGGTAATATGCACCCCCGTAATTACCGCCACATTTGGCAGAACCGGTTCCTCCTCTTGCAGCACGTACATAATTTGTTTCCACTTTTACTTTAATAGGATCTGCATATAAAGAAGGAACAGGGCCTGTGAAAATAATAAACCGGTATTCATCAGATATCTTCACCCCAAACCTCGCTTCTGTAGCAATCATAAAAGGACGCAGGTACAATGCATGGCCGGGCTGGGTAGGTACCCAGGCTTTATCCAATTCAACCAATTGCAATAAACCTTCGGTGAAGATCTCCCTGGGGATGGCGGGCATACACATTCTCTCCAGTGATCTTATAAACCGGTCGTAGTGCCGGTCAATACGAAACACATTGATGCAGCCATCATCCATACGGAATGCTTTCATGCCTTCAAATACCGTTTGCCCGTAATGCAGTGCAAGCGTAGAAGGGCTAAGGGAGAGGTTGGCATAAGGAAGTATCTGCGGCGTGTGCCACTTACCGTTAGCATAATCACAAACCAGCATATGGTCCGAAACATATTTACCAAATTCCAGGTGGCTGAAGTCAACATCCCTGATACGGGATTGCGTTGTTTTAAGAACGGGAATGTCTGCTAATATTTCCATGGTGGTTGTTTTTAATTGGTGTGGCAGTGATTAGTTGATAAAGTTGACTAAGTGATAAAGGGGGCAAATTCAAAGGCTCCTGCTTTATTGCTTAGCCAGCTTTACTAACGCAGGGCAAAAGTTGTCAAAATAATTCATAAAAAACAGATTCAGATTTAGTATTTTTGACTATATCAGATTTACTACTATGGCAAAAACACCATTCCATTCAGATGACCACCTTTATGTACAGGTATCAGACGGTATAGAAAAAATGATCGCAGATGAAACGCTGCGTATAGGCGACAAGCTGCCTTCCGTTCGTGTATTGAGCGAGGAATATGGCATCAGCATGGGTACGGCTTTCCAGGCGTATTATCATCTGGAAGGAAGGGGTTTGATAGAATCAAGACCCAAATCAGGTTATTATGTAAGGTTCAATCATCACCGCTTTCCTGAATTACCGCAGCCATCACTGCCCGATGCATTTTCGCATGAAGTGAGTGTGAAGGAAATGATCGCATCGATCTATACCGATATCGTGGCAAAAGAAGTGATCAATTTTGCATTGGCGGTTCCTGATCCTTCTTTATTGCCCGCTGCAAAACTGAATAAATCGGTGATCTATGCTTTGCGCAATACAAAAGATCATTGTATCAATTACGAACACACCCAGGGTAATATAGATCTGCGTAAACAAATTGCCAAACTGGCTTTTAACTGGGGAGGAAAAATAAAAGCCGATGAAGTGATCATTACCACCGGTTGCCTGGAAGCCATCACCATATGTTTAAAAGCAGTAACAGTTCCCGGCGATACCGTTGCCGTGGAATGTCCTACCTATTTCGGCATTTACCAGGCCATTGAAAGTCTGGGGTTAAAAGTGGTGGAGATAACATCTGATCCTGTTACCGGTGTTGACCTGGAAAGTTTTCAGAAAGCCATCAAGAAATTTTCGATAAAAGCAGGTGTATTCGTTCCTAATTTTAATAATCCCCTTGGTAGTTGTATGCCCGAAGAAAAGAAAAAGAAACTGGTTGAAATTATTACAAAACATAATATCCCGCTAATAGAAGATGATATCTATGGTGAATTATATTTTGGTAAAACAAGGCCAAAGCCCTGCAAATATTATGATACCAGGGGCCTGGTGATGCATTGCTCTTCACTTTCCAAATCATTGACACCCGGTTACCGTATTGGCTGGACCATACCCGGCAAATTTTTCGACACTGTAAAACAAATGAAACGCATACAAAACATCAGTTGCCCAACCCTTACACAGGCGGCTATGGCACATTTCTTAATGCATGGCCGTTATGAATACCATTTAAAGAATTTGCGTAAGGCACTACATACGCAAAGTCTGCGTTACGTGCAGGCCATCATCAATTACTTTCCAAAAGATACCAAAGTTTCCCGTCCGCATGGCGGATTTATTTTATGGCTGGAGCTGAATAAAAAAGTAAACGCTTTCAAACTCCGTACAGAAGCCATGAAACATAATATATCAATTGTGCCGGGGAAGATATTTTCTGCACAAACCAATTATTCCAATTGTATACGCTTAAGTTTTGGAAAGCCCTGGAGCGATGAAGTGGATTATGGATTGATGATGTTGGGGAAGCTGATAAAAAAAATGATTTAAACCACTAGTACATTGATAGCACCGGATTTTACCAGGATGATCGGTGCACTTAGTGGATCTTTGCGAAATGATCATTTCTTTTTTTTCAAAAACTCATCTGTGAAATGCTGCTTTTGTTTGGGCTGCGAAAATTTGTCTTTATTATATTCCTGCGATTGTCCCCTGGGGATAGATAAACTCTCCCACTTATCCGCCACCATCCTTGCAATATAAACGATCTGCCCTACATGATAAGGATAATGAGCCAATTGCCGGTTAATGGCTTCCTGTACGGTAAGGCCCATATTGCGGATATAAATTATCTTGTCAAGGTCTTCGGGTTGCAGTGGCCTGATGGCATTGAGAAAACAATCCCATCCTTCATTCCATTGTGATAACATTGCTTCCCTTGTAGTTGTATCATTTTCAAATTCCGCATCTCTTTTGCGCCACTCTTTTTCCCCATCGGTCGTTAAGAAATCGGTCCAGCGGCTCATCATATTTCCCCACAGGTGTTTTACAATGGTGGCAATACTGTTGCTGTCTTTATCATATTGCCATAAAAGCCCTTGATCACTTACCTGTGCAAAAGATTTTTCGCCCAGCAGTTTATAATACTCAAATTGTTTGATCACGCTTTCAAGATAATTATCGGGCATAAAATCATTTTATAGTAAACATTATTATTCCTGGTTGCGGTCGTATGGGATAATATTGTCCCATTCATCTGCTGAAGAACGGGCAACAAATGCAACCACCGGTTCGGTATCACTCATATTGAATACTTCATGCGGTACGCCTGACTTAATGTAAATAAAATCCCCCGCCTCGTTTTCCAGTATTTTTTTTAAGCCCTTACCAAACTCATGACGCACCCTTCCTTCAAGGATGTACAGTATCAATTCAAACCCATCGTGGATATGTGCATAGGCCACACCACCGGGAGGAATGGTTGCAATGTTGGCAGACAATTTTGTAGTGCCTACATTTTTTGCCGACATGCCCTGTTTGTAATGTATCCCGTTCCAGTTACGTGTAGCGCCCCCACCACGGATAGTAATTATCCCATCATGGTCTTCCACTACATTGAGCTCTACTTTATCCTTATCATCTTTCATCATATATATATTAGGTTAAGAAAAGATCATTACACGAATTTAAAACGAATTAAGCATTAATCAATTCGTGGAATAAGAAAAAAAATATTCCTGTTCCCGGTTGCTTAATTTTGTAAGATTGAGAATCATGGAATTAAAACCCACCGTTAGCCGCATCACCATTTACCCGGTAAAATCACTGGATGGAATTGCTTTGCAAAAAGCCCAGGTGGTTAAAGGTGGTTGCCTTAACCACGATAGGGAATTCGCCATCATGGATAATGACCTCAACTTCATCAACGGCAAATCAAACCCGTTGGTACATTCATTGCGGTCGGCATTTGACTTGGAAAACGATATCATTTCTTTTCGCCATGAAGATGAAACAGCATGGAAAGCTTATCATTTGCAAAATGACCGGCCGGCAATAGATGCTTACCTCACTGAATTTTTTGGAATAGCAGCAACATTACAGCAAAATAAAGAAGGGCGCTTCCTTGATATCCCAGATATCAGCGGCATCACAGTTCTTACATCTGCAAGTATTGAAACTGTTGCGGGTTGGTTTGAAGATATGGACCTGGAAGAAACAAGAAAACGTTTCCGAGCAACGATAGAGATAACCGGCGTGCCTGCATTTTGGGAAGACCGTCTTTTTCTTGAAGAGGGAACAGCAATTGAATTCATGCTGGGAGATATAACCGTTTTAGGCATCAAGCCCCGTGCAAGGTGTATCGTTCCCACCCGGCATCCCGAAACGGGAGAAATGATCCGTGGTTTTCAAAAGTCATTTGCCCAACACCGTGCAGCTACTCTTCCGCAATGGTCAAGGCTTGAAGACTATGGCCATGCCTATTTCTTATCAGCCGATTGCTATTTACCCCCAACCGAAGTGGGTAAATGGGTAAGCGTTGGGGATGAAGTGAGCATTATTGGTAAGCAGTATCTTCATTTTTAAATTCATCCGTGTTGGTAACAAAAATAAAAACCATCCGCTAAAACAGTGGATGGTTTGTAGTCCCCTAAAGGACTAATATCGAACAAAATTATCGGCTTTTTTAAACAGATCTACATGATTATGAAGGTCGATCTGAACAGTCTTTAGTTGTAGGCCCCGGTACCATTTATAAATGTAACAACGTTTTACCCACAGCATCCCGCAAATCTGCCTTCACGTTTGTTTGTTCTGCAAAATCATCCCATCTGCTTACAACAGTATTAACCTGATTACTGGCTATCATTCTTTAAATTCCGGCAACAGTTTATAAACGGCTGCGGGTGCAGAGGCCTGGTAAACGGCACCGATTTAAAAAACTGGCAAAACTGAATTATTTTTCTATAATTTTTCCAGCCTGTTCAAAAAATCTTGTCTTTTGGTTCGGGATACGGGAATATTTTTACCGTCTGACATGATTACTTCGCCCCCGTTGCCCCGTATATACCTTTGCACGTATTGCATATTGATGAGGTAACTATTATGCACCCGAAAAAAATCCTTTTCTTCCAGTAATGCCTCTGCATCTTTTAAAACTTTTGAAACTGTAATGCATCTTTTATCTGCAAAAAAGAATTTAGTGTAAGCATTTTCCGATTCGCAATAAATAATATCGCCTGCTTTAACCATTATCAACCCTTCCAGTGTGGGTAATGCAATTTTTCCCTGATCCTTTTGAGCAGCTAACATGGAAAGCAGTTTATCAATTTTTTCTGAAGGCAGATTATCTTGCTGTGATTTCGTATCCCCTTGTATTATTTTTCTGCATTTATCAATTGCTGTCTTTAATTCATCAGTTTCCACCGGTTTCAGTAAATAATCAGCGCCGTTCTTTTTAAATGCCTTTATAGCATACTCATCATATGCGGTGGTAAAAATTACTGGGCAGGTAATCTTAACATGATCAAATATTTCAAAGCTCACTCCGTCGCTAAGCTGCACATCCATAAAAAGAATATCCGGTTGGGGGTATTCTGCAAACCACTTACGGACAGCTTTAATGCTGGGTAGGGTGCCGGCAATTTCCACATCGTCTGCAGCTTCACTGATAGCTTCCTTCAGTTCAGCGGCAATAATGGGTTCATCTTCTATTATCAATGCAGTCATAGCAATGGTATTTTAACGGTGAAATAATCTTCCGATGCACTTATATATACAGGCTTGTCTGAAAGATAACTGTAAAGCGCTATGATATTTTCAAGCCCTTGCTTATTGCTCGTTTCTACAAACGACCTTTTCTGCATATTGTTTTTTACCGAAAGAAAATCCCCCTCAGTAAATATTTCAATATACAACGGGTTTTCCTCATCAACAATATTGTGTTTAATTGCATTCTCAATCAGGTTCTGCAATATTACGGGTACAATTTTCTTCCACTTCTGTACTTCATCAATATCGATATTTATATCAATACCATTTCCGAAACGTATCTTCTGCAATTGAAAATATTGCTGTGCAAAATCCAATTCTGCCTGCAGGGTTACTACCTGTTCATCTTTGTTTTGTAATATATAGCGATATACCCGGTTCAAATTTTTAATAAACTCCACTGCCAGTTTGGGTTCGTTTTTTATTAACCCGATAACGGCCGCCAGTGAATTGAAGAGGAAATGCGGATTTAATTGCTGCTTCAGGCTTTCATATTGCATCTCTGCTTTTTCCTTTTGTGCCATCTGCAACGATTGTTGCGCCTCTATATCATGCATTTTACTTTCCATCAGGGCAGCAATAGTTATCAGTATCTGCAGGTGTTTCTCGGTAAAGAAGTTTTTTTCGGGGTGCTCGCTGTCAATAATGCCAATCAGGTTGTCGTTGTACACAATTGGTATCGTAATCTCACTTGCTCTTACCATTTCATCAGGCCTGTATCTTTCATCAACTGAGGTGTCAGGAATAATTACCGGTTCCTTATGTTTCATTACATAGCCAACAACACCCTGACCTTCTGCCACATCAAAGGGCTGTTTATTAATATCTTCTAATGAACCTTTGGGGCCATAGCCAGCCTTTTGTACCATCTTGGTCTTATCATCATTCCATAAATAAATCATACAGTCAACAAAACCAAGGCGTCCAATTAAATTCTTTGCAACATCCCAAAGCACTTCATCTACATTATGTTTATCAACTAATGATGTGGTGAAATAATTGATGACCTGTTCCATTTCCAGACGGCTCTTATATTGATCAGCATTGAGTTTGGCTACTTTAATTTTTTCTTCCTGGATAAGCCTAATGGTTTTTATCCTGAATAGGTAAATTGCCCGGGTGAGAAAAAATAACGCCAAAATTAAAACAGCCCTGAACCACCATGTTTTCCAAAAAGGGGGTGTAATAATGATAGTGATCTCATTCAGCGAATTTATCCAAGCAACTCCATCCTTAGAGGCTTTAAGCCTGAAAGTATATTTACCCGGATCCAATGAATTGTATTTTACCAATGATACATCCGTAGCTTTTATCCAATTATTGTCATACTCATCCAGTTTGTATTCATATAAAATATTCTTAGACCAGGAAAAATTAATGGCTGTAAAGTAAAAAGCGATATCGTTTTCTTTATATTGCAGGTTTACAGTAGCATCAGTAGTAAATTGAAACATTGAATCATTTGTTATTAGTTTTTGTACCGATAAATTAAACTGTGGTATTGAAGCATCTAATTTTTCGGGATCAAAAATGGAAAGCCCCCTGTTGGTACCCCAATACATATCGCCACCCGGTTCTTTATAAAAGGAATTTATTTTAAATACGCTATTCCTAAACCCTGATGCCTCTGCATAATATTTAAAACTGCTGTCGGCAGGCGAAAACTGCACCATAGTATTGTGCCTGCAACCAATCCATATATCTCCCTTTTCATCTGCTAAAAGGCCGGTGCAAAGATTTCCTTTTAACCCGTTGGTTTCATTGTAAACCTTAACAGCCCCATTTGGTTTTAACATGCCAAGGCCATTGGAAGTGCCCATATAGATATTGTTCATTTTATCTTCAGCAAAAGAATAATAAATCCCATCGGGCAAGCCTTCCCTCGTGAAGTAATTTTTTAAAGTACCTGCTGCCCGGTCATAACAATATGCGCCCGACAATTCACTTGCAAACCAGATACGCTCATCATGGTCAAACCATATCTTGTATATTCTTTTACCGGCCAGTTCTTTTAACAGCGGGTGGTGCAGCAATGTATCAATGGCAAATGTTTTTGTATCAATGGTAAAAATACCGAGGCCGCTCGATGCCCATATCTTCCCGTTGCCGTCTGCCTCCAGGCTATGGATATAAGCGCTTTTGAGTGCAGATGATTTTCCACTTGTATCATGTTTAATGATCAATTTATACTTACCTGTTGCCTCATCAATAATAGCGATACCCTCATCATATAAACTGACCCAAACCCTACCGCTGCTGTCAATACAAAGCGCTTTTACTTCAAGCGGTCGCATACCAAGGTTTTTTGCATACTTGTAATAGGGCATAAAACGGGAGGTATTGTTGCTGCGGTTCCAAAGAATGACCTTATCAAAAGCGGCAATCCAAACCTGTTTTTTTTTATCGGTTATAATGGCATTCACATAGCCATCAAATACATTACCGCTGCCGTTGGTAAATGTTGAAACAGTCGTTGCAGTATACTGACTGATGTTAAAAAGATTTAGGCCCGAATTAAAAGTTGATACAAAAATATTTCCCTCTTTTTGAACAAAAATATCAGATACCCTGTTTTCACTGATGGAAAATTCATTTAAGGCATCATGCAGGTACTGGATGTAGGTCACTTTCTTAATATCCAGCAGGTATAATCCGCCAAAATAAGAAGCCACAGCTATTAACCCGGGTGACACTTCCCTTACTTTTGAAATGTTGGGAATAAAAGATGAAACATTGTTCCCGTCTTTTGGATGATACTCTTTAATAATGGCTTTCGTTTTAATATTTAGTTCATATAAATTACCATATTGAGATGCCACCAGTATATTTTCATCA
>JAYWAN010000207.1:0-3248 GCA_043782405.1 Chitinophagaceae bacterium | reverse complement strand
CCACCGGCGAAACATCCAATGCCGGATAATCACCCCCAAAAACAAAACTATGCCCAACAGATAATTCGCCACCTATCTGATCCAATACATACGTAAGGTCAATACGGTGTTTGATATAGGGTGCTAGCGGCATATAATAATCCCATACTTCCTGCCAGTCGCGGCCATGCAAATTTTTGTCATAAAAATAATCGCGTTCATAGCGCCATGCTTCCGTAAGGATCTGTTTCCATTCTTCCAGCCTGTTCAGCTCCATGCGAAGGTTCATGGTTACTGCGCCATCTGTTGGTGCAGGTGGCTTTGCAGTAGCAACCACTTTCCAGCTTCCGGCTGATTTGAAGAGTAATTTTTCTCCGTTAGCCGAAACACTAACCTGTGATGCCGCTTTTACAAACTCATCCATTTTTTTTGTTTCCAATACAAATTTGCTAACGATTTGACCGGCAATAATAAACACAGAACCTTTGGGGCCATTGATCATGCCATCATAATTTCCTTCCGGAATGGGAAGGGCAACCGTTCTGCGATCGAGTTGGTCCCAATCTATTTTTACGGCTTTGGGATTGGTGGTGTCTTTTGGTTTTTTGATATCCTTGGTTGAGTCAGGTTCTTCATCACTTTTTAATGGAAAAGGTGAGGGATCATCCTTACGCAAGACTGTAACATACGCAGCAAATGTAGGCCTTGCCTGGATGGCACTTGTATTGGCCCAGCCCGAACCCAATGCCAGGTTGGTGCTTGCGAGGAAATACAAATACCTTCCACCCAGATCCCATACGGGTTCCATGGCATCTCCCATCGCATCACTGAAAGGAGTGGCTTTACCTGTTTCAAGCGACCAGATCGTAATTCTTCTGAAATTATTAAGACCCGTTTTTGCATACGCCAGCCATTTGGAATCGGGCGACCAGGTCAATCCCATCCTGCCCCTTTCAATATTGGAACCGCCAATATCAGCATTGGTAATTTTGCCGGTTGACAGTTCGATTACTTTGATGCGAACGGCATTATCAACAAAAGCAATGTATTTACTGTCGGGCGACCAAACAGGTGTCCATGCCAGTTTGCTTTCGCCGATAGAAATTTTTCGGGGTGTATTTTTTCCTTCCTGGTCGGAGAGATACAGTGCATACGATTCGCCGCCTTTATCAGAGAACCAGGCGATCTGTTTACCATCCGGCGACCATAAAGGCCTGCGGTCTGCAGCATCAGAACTATGGGTGATATTTCTTGCATCGCCATTTTCTACGGGTACGGTAAAAATATCACCCCTAGCTTCGAGTATGATGCGTTTGCCGCCGGGCGATAAAGAAGCATTGTCTGCATTATTGGTTACGGTTTCCCATTTGGTTTCTGCCCAGGGAAAATCGCCGGTTACATTGATCTCTAATTGTTTGCTGTTGCCTGTAGCCGGATCAAGTAAATGGAGATAACCATTGTGTTCATACACCAGTTCTTTTCCGTTTCCGGATAACCATTTGATATCGCCTTTTTTTATTTGTGTAACCTGTCGCAAAGCAGCAGTGGTGGAATTAAATGCCCATACATTCATGATAAAATCCCTGTCGGATAAAAAATACACATCATTACCCAGCCACAAAGGATGCAGGTCCATGGTACTGTTGCAGGGAATGGATTGTTCAGACAATGTATTCATATCCATGATCTGGATAGGGGTATTTTGTCCGCCACGGTAATGGCGCCATTCCACATCCCAACGGCTTACGCGGTCGATCACTAATTTTTTTCCATCTGGAGAATATGCACCATCAAAACCCCATGGGGCAGGTAATAAAGTAGAAGGGCCGCCGCTAACAGCAACGGTCCACAAACGGTTATAACTGGTTGGTGCTGTTTCACGGCTGGATGCATACAGAATATTTTTTCCGTCGGGCGACCAGCCCCTGGCATAAGAAGAAGCAGGGTACCAGGTAAGCCTTGTTGGGATTCCGCCTTCAGCTGATACCATATATACCTGCGACATACCCGAGCGGTTAGAAGTAAATGCAATCCATTTTCCATCGGGCGAAAAATGCGGATCCTGTTCAATGGCCGGTGTGCTGGTGATGCGTTTTGCCTCGCCCCCTTTTTTATCTGCTATCCAGATATCACCCCCATGTGCAAATGCCACTTGAGTGGCACTTAAACTTGGCTGACGAAGCAGCCGTGTTCCCTGCGACATTGCAGGGACCTGCATAAGCAGCAGTAAAAAAAGTAATCCGTTTTTGACATGTTTGGCGGTATGCATAAGCAGGTAAGTTTTGATAAGTAAAGTTAGATCGGTATAGCAGGAGAAGTTGGGAACTAATATAACAATTTATAGGTATGTTTTTTTGGGTATTTGTGTTGAACGGGGTGTATATTATGCAAAGGGCAGATTAGTTGCGGCTTCTAACCGGAGGAATCCAATATCAATAACTTAATATTGAACGCTCTGAAATCTTGTTACCTTACTGTATATGAACTGGTTTATCCTCATACCTTTTGCAGTGGCGGTTATTGTTTTGGTTGTTTTTCTGGTTAAACGAAACCAGAAAGACGAGACAAAACTGGAAGACCAGATTAAAAATGATTACCGGAAATCCAAAGACGAAGAAGGGGATGTTGATATTGAGGAGAAACGGTAGGTTTAAAATTCAGCAATGAGTCTCCCAGAGGAAGTGTTATTAAGTTAAGGATATCAATTTTGTTTCACGCAAAGGCGCCATGGAGCAAAGCCGCAAAGAACGATCCTTTGCGGCTTTGCTCTTTATTTTTCTTTGCGTGAAACCCAACTTCTTCGAAGAGTTCCCGCTGGGAGACTCTTCGAAGAAGGTTACATTATTCGATCGGCTGCACCAATAATTTTTTAGCATTCATTACCCGCAATACAAAAAAGAAAATCAGGATGAATAACAACCCTACAGCAGCTTCTGTTAGCAGCATATATTTACTGTTGTATTTATCATGCGCCCATCCATCAAAAAAAGTCATGTATACCACCGGTAAATTACCGAGCGATGATATCAGGGAATATTTAGTGGCCACATTTTTTTTACCAATCGCAAAAAGTATGACTGCTGTAAATGCTGCATTAATCAATCCAATGGCAAATGTGTAAGACAATACACCAATGATATATACCCAGGGTTTATAAGGCAATACTGCCATTACTAAAGTACAAATTGCGCAAATAGTACCGCTGCCCAGATAGGCAAACCAAACGCCTTTTTTGTCTGCCAGAACACCACCCACTACGCAACCCACTG
>JAYWAN010000206.1:0-8568 GCA_043782405.1 Chitinophagaceae bacterium | reverse complement strand
TGATTGAAGCAGTTTACCCGCGGGTTTATTGTCTGTTGTTTTAGGACGCATACATTGCCAGAACATCTCATTGTTATAATGTCCGCCGCCGTTATTGCTCATTTTTGCAGAATACTTTGAAATTTTAGCCAGCACTTCTTCTAATGGTTTATTCATATCAACGCCTTCGGCCAGTGCGGCTTCCTTTACATTTTTTGAATAAGCCGCTGCATGTTTTGAATAATGGATCTCCATCGTCATGGTATCAATCACATTTTCCAATGCATCATATTTGTAAGAAAGGGGTTGCTGGTCGAAACCGGTTTTAAACACGGCAGCGTTTATGCTTTTTGCAGCACTGCAGGATTCAAGGAAAGGCCCGGCGGCACTCATACCAACACTAATGGCGATACTTCCTTTTACCGAAGTTGAAATAAAATTCCTGCGGCCGGGGGATTGATGGTGTGGCATGGCAATGATTTTAATTAAAGGATGATCGTTTATTTCTTAAATATACTTAAAAGCGGCCTTAATTTTTTAAAGGAACGGTAATAAAATTCTTTACTGAATAATTGGGAATCATGCATGGCTTTATAGGTAAGGAAAATACCCACCGGTACCAGCACAATAACAGCAAGCCACATTCCTATGAAAGGAGATGTAAGGCCTTCTTTCACAAATTTTTCGCCAAACATATTCAGCAGGTGAAAAAGTAAAAAGAAAATAATGGCTACTACCAGCGGCATACCCAGCCCCCCCTTTCGGATGATAGAACCCAGGGGCGCACCGATAAAAAACAAAACCAGGCAGGCCAGGGATAAGGAAAATTTGCGGTGCCACTCTATATTATGAAAACGGATATCCATATTGTGGCTTTCGATCTCCGCACTGTTATTCTGTATATCATTCCTGATACCATTTGCGATGGTAAGGGAGGTTGCATTTACAAGGAAACGGGCCGAGTCGGGTATCAGCCGATCAGTACTGTCGGTTTTTACTGCAGAATTGCTGATCTTTTTCCAGATACTGTCGGGGGGATTGGTATAATGCAGATAAGAACTGATAAAAGTATCCATCCTCTTATTCAGGGAATCATTTAATTTCCCCAGCGAATCCAGTGAACTGTTTAATTGCCGTACACTTTTCATCTTATAATTATTCCGGTATACGCTGTCATTGGTGGTTTGTTTTTGCAGGGAGCTCAGGTCAAATAATTTTTTGAAAGAAGTAAAACCAAGCCGGATATATTCTGTAGAAGAGTCTGTGGAAAATCCCCTCTCCTGGTACCTGGTACCGTTTTGCAGATTGAATTCTAAAAACCTGGTGTCATCAGAGATTTTCATCACTCCTTTTTCCGCAACGATGCAATTGTCCTGTGGGTTGGTATTGAATTCATAGATCAATACATCGTGGATCGTTCGCCCGTCAGCGTCTTTCTTTCCAACCTTTATAGCATAATTGGGGATGTGGGTATAAAACACGCCCTCTTTAAGATCGAATGCCGGTTTCTTCAGGTAAATATCGTTGTATAGCGCCACGAATTTTAAATTGGCATAGGGAATAACATAATTGGCAAAAAGGAAATTGATGCAGCTCAGTAAAACAGCTATCCACAGCAGGGGGCGCATAAAGCGTAATAAAGATATGCCGGAAGATTTTATGGCAACCAACTCAAAACTTTCGCCGAGGTTTCCAAAAGTCATGATGGAAGAGATCAATATGGCAATGGGCATGGCCAGCGTAAGCAATGAAGCGCTTACATACCATAAGAATTTGCCAATGGTAATAAAATCGAGGCCTTTACCAACGAGGTCATCAATATATTTCCACAGCACCTGCATCATCAGTACAAAAAAGGCAATGAAGAACGTTATGATGAACGGCCCTATAAAAGATTTAATGATGAGTTTATCTAATTTCTTTATCATGGCCATGGTTAAAACGCCTGGCAGGGCTTTTACAAAGTTATTTGTAACTTGATTATTCCTATTATGACATCACCAACAAAATTAACTCTTTCCAGCGAGGAACGATTACTGGTAAATAACAGCAATTGGATTTTAACGAAACGCACCATAATTGAAAAAGCGGTGCTTTTGCTTGGCGAACTGCAGGGTAAAATAAAACCGGTTATTTTAGATTATGAAAAGTTGTTGCCACAGGCAATCATCCATTCGGAACCAAAAATTTCAAAGGGGGAGAGTTACCGTATGCTCCCTTATGTATTACTGGATTATCCTAAATATTTCGATAAGGAAAATATTTTTGTTGTAAGGACGATGTTCTGGTGGGGAAATTTTTTCAGCATCACACTGCATTTGTCGGGGCAATATAAAACTGCATTTGCGATCGCCCTCGCCAAAAATGTTGCTGCATTGCAGCTGGGCAATTATTATATCTGCGTAAATGACGACCAGTGGCAGCATCATTTTGAACCCGATAATTATTTTACAGCAGCAGAAAAGACAAGTGAAGAATTGAAAAGCATCATATTGCAAAGGCCTTTTTTGAAAATAGCCCGCAAGTTTCCATTGGAGCAATGGGATGAAATGCCCATAGTGCTGGAACGGTCTTTTATTGCAATGATGGAATTGCTGACTCCCTCTGTCTCCCCCGAAAAAAATGGAAAAGATTGATGCGGAGATTGCCGAATGTTATAAAGAAGCATTGAATTAACAGGAAGCCCAACTTCGATTCCTGTTTGTTTGGCATAACCAAAGGATGGAGTGGGCCTAACTACCCAAACGATGAAACAGTTCTTTCACCTGGTATTCCCATAACTGGCTTTGATCTTTGATATCTTTTTTATCGGCAAAATCCTTTACCACCAAAATGGTTTGATTGGTAACTTCTGATTTTTCGATCCGGAATTCAAAGTATTCTCCTTTGGGCATATGCGTCCAGTGAAATTTTACGAATTTATCTTCTTCACTTTCCAATAATTCTGCTTTATCCACAGTGCCATTCCATGAAAAGCTGAATACATCATCACGCTCATCAACCTTATCTGCAAACCATTCCTGCAATCCTGCGGGTGTTCTTAAAAAATCATACAGTATGCCGGGTGAACATCTAACCGGGTATTCAAGTGTATATAAAACTTTCTTACTCATTCTTAATTTTTAATAAATCCTTCCAATCTTGCAATAATAACAAAATAATCCACGTAACAAATTATTTAGCGCATTTATTTTGTTAAACTTATGTGTATAAAATATTAAACAAAACTCATTTCAACCTGCTGAAATCCAATCTTTTAGAAAAGAATTTTTTGGCTGCATATTGTAAATGGTATAAATTACGTTAATAAGTAAAATGTTTTTTAACAAATTATTAACCCAATCACTATTTCCTAACTTAACCCTTTAAACACTCAGGCTTATGAGTATGCGCCAGCTAAAGATCACTAAGTCTATCACCAATCGTGAGAGTCAGAGTTTAGAGAAGTACCTGCAAGAGATCGGGAAAGTTGAATTAATAACTCCCGAAGAAGAAGTGAAATTAGCCATCCGGATAAAACAGGGCGATCAAAATGCCCTTGAAAAATTAACCAAGGCCAACTTGCGCTTTGTGGTATCTGTTGCCAAACAGTATCAAAACCAGGGCTTAACCCTGCCCGATCTTATCAATGAAGGTAATCTTGGCCTTATTAAAGCAGCACAACGTTTTGATGAGACCCGCGGATTTAAATTTATTTCTTATGCAGTGTGGTGGATACGCCAGAGTATCCTGCAGGCCCTGGCCGAACAATCAAGAATTGTGAGGCTGCCGCTGAATAAAGTAGGACTGACCAATCGTATCAGCAAGGCTTTTTCGCAATTGGAACAGGAATTTGAAAGAGAGCCAACGCCCGAGGAACTGGCCACTTTGCTTGATATGGATGCTGAAGAAATTGCAGCCACCCTTGGTGTAGCAGCCCGTCATGTTAGCATGGACCAGCCACTTTCTGATGGTGAAGACAGTACACTGATAGATGTATTGGTTAACCACAATGCAGTGAGTACAGATAACGAACTGGTATTTAAAGCATCCCTTAAAACTGAAATAGACCGTTCATTAAGCACCTTAACCGAAAGGCAAAAAGATGTTATCCGTTTTTTCTTTGGTATAGGTGTAGACCATGCGCTTAGCCTGGAAGATATCGGCCAGCATTTCAACCTCACCCGAGAAAGGGTACGCCAGATAAAAGATAAAGCCATTACAAAACTCCGCACAGCTTCACGTTGCAAATTATTGAAGACCTATCTTGGGGCTTAAGCCGGACAAGTAGAAAGTGTAAAGTCAAAACCTAAAAATTCTACCAGGTTTTGGGTTTTCACCTTTGCCTTTTGACTGCATTATATAACTTCCTGTTCCGATTTTTTCCCGAAATTTGCACAACAAACAAACTACTGTAAATGGCAATCGAAATAAAAGTTCCCACTGTTGGCGAAAGCATCAGTGAAGTAACGCTGGTGAAATGGCATAAACAGGATGGTGAATGGGTAAATCGCGATGAAGTGATTGCCGAGCTGGAAAGTGAGAAAGCCACTTTTGAAATTAATGCAGAGCAGGCCGGGGCTTTAAAAATTATCGCTAAAGAAGGGGATACATTGCATATAGGTGATATGGTTTGCAGTATTGATACCGACGCAAAAAAGCCCGAAAATGCTGTGATCGCCGAAACGCCCAAAACAAAAGATAAGCCCAGGAAAGATACTGTTGCCCAACAACAGGCCACAATCCAAAAACCATCAACTGATATCAAAGCAACTCCTGTAGCTGCCGCTATCATTGCTGATAAAAAAGTTGATATAAAAGAACTGACCCCAACCGGTAGTAACGGAAAGATCGTTAAACAGGATGTGATGGAGGCTTTAAATAATCCCGGCCGAAAACCCGGCATCTCTTTATTCAGCAGGAATGAAAGGCCCGAAAAAATGAGCGTGTTACGCAAAACCATCAGCCGCAGGTTGGTAGAAGCGAAAAACACCACGGCCATGCTTACCACTTTCAATGAAGTGGACATGAGTGCTATCATGGAGATAAGAACAAAGCATAAAGATAAATTCAAAGAAACCCATGGCGTAAATCTTGGCTTCATGAGTTTCTTTACCAAAGCCTGCAGTTATGCATTGCTGGAATGGCCTGCAGTGAATGCTTATACCGATGGAGAGAATATTTTGTACCACGATTATTGTGATATATCCATTGCCGTTAGTGCACCAAAAGGATTGGTAGTACCGGTGATACGTAATGCAGAGAGCTTAAGTATGGCCGCCATTGAAGCCAAAGTGGTGGAACTGGCAACAAAAGCAAAAGAAAATAAATTAACGATAGAAGAAATGACAGGTGGCACGTTCACCATCACCAATGGTGGCATCTTTGGTTCAATGATGAGTACACCCATCATCAATATTCCACAATCAGCTATTTTAGGCATGCATAAGATACAGGACAGGCCAATGGCAATAAACGGGCAGGTGATCATTAAACCGATGATGTACCTGGCATTAAGTTATGATCATCGTATCGTTGATGGAAGAGAGTCTGTAGGATTTTTGGTAAGGGTAAAAGAATTACTGGAAAATCCCGAATTATTATTGTTTGGAAAAGACCCGGTGAGGAGTTTGTTGGAATTATAAAAATGAGCTAAGAGAATAAAAGAGAAAAGGAGGATAAACGAGAGTAGCATTTAACTCATTTTTCTCTTTTTCTCCTTTGACCACCTAGCCCCAAATAATTGAAGCCTATAGTTAACGCTACAGACTTTACTTTTGCTGCATGCGTTATCATTCCTATTTAAATACGGCAAAGAAGATCATTGAATCATATGGCGGTGCGGGACCGTTAGCTGCCTTCCTTAAAAAATTCTTTGCTGCGGATAAAAAATATGGTTCCAAAGACCGAAAGCAAATAGCCGCAGTTTGTTATAATTACTACCGGTTAGGCAAAGCCCTTTCAAATTCTTTTATTGAAGAAAAGATATGTATTGCAACATTTCTATGTGAGCAGTCTCCCAATGAATTCCTGCAATTCCATAAACCGGAATGGAATGCAAAGATCACTGTCCCGTTAGAAGAAAAACTATTGGTTATTGGTGATCAATCATTACTTGATGATCTTTTTCCCTGGTCGGCCGAATTAAGCAATAAAGTTGACCTTCGGCAATTCTGCACATCTTTTCTTCTTCAACCTGCCCTTTTTTTAAGAATAAGGCCTGGTAAAAAAGATATCGTTCTGCAGCAATTACTGGAGGCAGGACTGGCATTTAAAATAACAGGTGATGATTGCATTGCACTGATCAATTCTACAAAAATGGATGGTATAATTGAGCCGGACAAGGCTGCAATTGTACAGGACATGAATTCGCAGCAAGTGTTAGATTATTTAAAGAGTGCAACAGGCCATGGACAATTGGCATCGAACCTTCAACATCGTACTACTCTTTGGGATTGCTGTGCAGCAAGCGGTGGCAAATCGATACTGGCTTATGATATTTTACAGGGCAGGGTGGAACTAACAGTATCTGATATACGTGAAACCATATTGACCAATTTAAAGAAGAGATTTGCCAGTGCAGGTATCACCGGTTATCATTCATTTGTCACCGACCTGGCGGCTGCCAACTGCCAATTCCCGGCTGGCAGTTACCAGCTCATCATCTGCGACGCCCCTTGTACGGGTAGTGGTACCTGGAGCCGCACACCGGAACAACTTTTTTATTTTAAACCCCAACTGATTGATGAATTTGCAGAACGGCAAAAGAAAATAGTGGCCAATACCATACCGTGCCTGGAAAAGGGAGGATTGTTTTTCTACATCACCTGTTCTGTATTTAAAAAGGAAAATGAAGAAGTGGTGGATCTTATAAAAGAAAAATTTCCAATGCAGTTACAAAGCATGGAATGTCTCCGGGGTTATAAAGACTGTGCAGACAGCATGTTCGTTGCTGTGTTTAAAAAGGAGTAAAAATAAGGTTGCTGAACATAAAGTTGTCTATCCAAAGACGATTATATAAAATATCAGGCTGGCTTCGGTGATCCCGCTAACTATCGGGACTTACAATTCTTCAAACTACGACATTACCGGGTATAAATTCTTACCTATTTATTAAATGCCGGGCAACCATTTTTGTATGCGGTACGATTACAATAATAAGTAACTTTAAGCCTTAAACACTAATAAATTGTATCACTTTGTCAGGCAGTAGCACGCTTGAGCATATTATCCGGGGTTGCATAAAAGCAAACAGGGATAGCCAAAAACAGCTGTATATGCTGTACTACGGTTTCTCTATGGGTATTTGTATGCGTTATAGCGCCCATTACGCAGAGGCAGAAGAAATAGTAAATGACGGCTTTTTAAAGATCTTTAATAAGATAGAAGAATTTGAGCCAAGCTATAAAAGTTATGAAGCCTCTTTTGTTGGCTGGATAAAAAAAATATTTATCTATACAGCGATAGATCAATACAGGAAAAATAACAGGCCGGTAACAATACCTATGCTTGATGACCGATACCTGGAGATAACTGAAAATTCAGCCAGTCCCGTAGATAACATGTCTTACAAGGAAATAATAGAGCTTGTACAGAAACTATCCCCTACATACCGAACAGTTTTTAATTTATATGTACTGGATGGATTTAAGCATGCGGAGATCTCAAAACAGCTGAAAATTTCTGTGGGTACATCTAAATCAAATCTTGCTAAAGCGAGGATGAACATTAAAAAAATGCTTAAGCAAACAAACGTTAAACTATATGAGCAGCGAAGAGCAATATAAGTACATAGAGGATAAGATAATAGAGGCGGCAAATGCATCTGACCATGCATTTAATGAAGGGTCATGGGAAAAAATGGAGGCGCTGCTGGATCAAAAGAAAGACAAACGCAGGCCTTTTTTCTGGATCTTCAGTGCAATTATACTGGGCGGGTTGTTTTTGGGTACCGGAATTATTTATCAGGCAGTTAATAAAAATAAGCAATCAATGAATACAGGTAAACAAATTGCTAGTAAAAATACAGATAGGCAAACGCAGTCTTCATTAAATGGCACCGATGATCTGGTAACAGTGCAACAACAAACGGTGTTACCTGGTACAAGTACAAATAATACCAACACTGTCGCTGATCATTACAATAAGGCAGGTAAAAATATTTACAAAAGCAAAGCTAAATCTGCCCTGCAGATCACTGTGCCGAAACTGCAAAATGACCTGGATAAAACTGAAATCAAAACAAGGAACGCCACCGATACTTATATAGCGGATACTAAAAAAATAACTGATCAAAAAGAAACTAACATCACTAAACCCGAAACAGTTACTAAGCCTGATGCAGTCCTTGACAAAACCGGCGCAGTTACCAAGACCGAAAACAAAAAAGATAAAAAGAAAAAAAGCAATGCAGGCCTTTACCTGCTTGCTGCTGCGGGCATAGAAGCAAATGCTACAAGATTATTAAACTTTACAAACAGCAGTATCACACCTGTATACGGAGTTGGTTTGGGTTACCAGTTTAACAGGCGACTGAGTGTGCAAACCGGATTTTATGCCGGTGCAAAAAAATATATAGCCGGCCCCAATGATTATACTGCAAAAGCAGGG
>JAYWAN010000205.1:0-8604 GCA_043782405.1 Chitinophagaceae bacterium | reverse complement strand
AAAGCGAACTTTATAACTCAGGGATTGTCGATGTTTCGCACAAACATTCCAAAATGTATATTATTAGACCTCAATTTTTCATACCGATTATCACACTTCTGCGTAATGCTGCAATGAATTCACTCCAATATAAAGCAGAGCTTGCTTTAGTAAGAAATCAAAATGTTGATATTACTAATTTTGAAGACAAAATAAAAACGTTTAAAGATGGATTTGCGAGGAATTATGATTTAGCTAGTCGTAAATTTAAAGAAGCTATCGAAGAAATAGATAAAACTATTACCCATCTGCAAAAAACCAAAGAAGCATTATTATCATCTGTAACCAATCTTCGTCTTGCAAATGACAAAGCGGAAGATCTCACAATCAAAAAACTTACACATGGAAATCCCACGATGAAAGCCAAGTTCGAAGAGCTATCGGATAAAACTGAATAAAATGATAGTAGACAAAAAAGAGAACGCACAACAATACCTTGCCGCAAAACGACTATCTTACTGGGAATGAATTCCGCATACAAATGGAAAAAATATGGAAGGAAAGAGAAAAGCAACTGGAAAAAGTATTGCTCAGCACCAGCGGCATGTATGGTTCTGTTAAAGGCATCGCCGGCGCCTCGGTAGGCAATATCCCGCTGCTGGAAGGTGATACCCACTTACCCGAAGAAGAAGCCTGAACCACATTTTATCAATGAGCAGTTAGTAACCAGGTGAGGTAATTATTGTTTACATAAAGAAAATGAACATCCAGTGCAATTTCATTTTTAAAAACACAATGCACTGTCCCCTGTTCGGCCTGGCCCGAAATATTTTTTATAACAATGTCTCTTTTAAAATCCACCCCGCCATTGCCCCACCATTTATAAGCAGACTCTTTCACGCTCCAGCAAAGCGTTGCCCATTGCTGATTGCCCAATGCCCATTGCCCATTGCTGATCGCCAATTCCTCTTCCCCCATAAATTTATATTCGATCTGTTCGATCTTGGGCGTTACCAACTCCACGTCCACTCCTACCCGGTATTCTTTGCTCACCATCACCGCCGCATAATTGCCGCAATGCGATATGGAAAAATGATAAGGTTCATTTTCGAGATAGGGCTTGCGGGTTCCTGCTATCCTGATCAGGGACACCGGAAAATGGGGGTACAATTCTTTTAATAATAACCTGCCGGCCAAATGCTGTAAACGTTTATGCCAATGTGTAATAGTTCTTTGCAGGGGCACTTGTTGCAGGAAATAATCTTCCCCTTCGGTAATATGCCAAAGCCCTATTTTTGTTACAGCGTTAATATTTTGTTGATAAACCAGTGGCATTAAGAAAGATGAACAGTGAATATTGGGTGTTGAATATTTATTTTTACAAATTAACGAAGAAAGGTGAAGAGTTCAGCATCATAATAACTTTAAACTTATCACTTTCAACTTTTAACTATTAACTTTTAACTATAAACTCTTAACCCCGCTATGATCCTTTCCGACTCCCGTATCCTCGAAGAAATTGAAAAAGGCACTATCAAGATAACACCATACGACAGGGAATGTTTGGGCAGCAATAGTTACGATGTACACCTGGGTAAATACCTGGCCACTTATACCAACCGTGAACTTGACGCAAAAAAACACAATACCATCGAGCATTTTGAAATTCCTGAAGAAGGCATTGTATTGCAACCGCAGGAGTTTTACCTGGGCGTTACTGAAGAATATACCGAAACCCATGCGCATGTTCCCTTCCTTGAGGGTAAATCCAGCACCGGCCGGCTAGGCATTGATATTCATGCCACGGCAGGAAAAGGTGATGTAGGTTTTTGTGGTAACTGGACACTGGAAATTTCGGTAAAGCAACCCGTGAGGGTATATGCAGGCATGCCCATTGGCCAGCTCATTTATTTCCCGGTAGATGGAGAAATAGAAATAAAATACAACGAGAAAAAAAATGCCAAGTACAGCGGGCAGCATAATAAGCCGGTGGAGAGCATGATGTGGAAGAATAATTTTTAATGTGTTGTACTATTAAACCTTAAACTCCGCTCTGGAAGCCGTCTTCGACAACACTTCGGCAAGCTCAGTACAGACTGACAGCTTTCTGTCATGTTGATGTCATTCTGAGCCTGTCGAAGAATTGTCGAAACATAGGCAGAATGCGGTTTTTAAATGAAATTCATTCCTTAAGAGCACAACATGTTAATTTTTAAAATAACCGCCAGACACTAACGTTTTGTAATCCTTTGCACACACAGTGGCAATTCCTTTGTAGTTTTATATTTTATCTTTGCTGTACTCAAATCAAATTCAATGAAAACTTTAATGAACAGAAATTATATAATACCCATTGCTTTGGCACTTTCTTTATTTATGGGTAAAAGCTCCACAGCTCAATTACAACCCGCAGTGGCGGATTCTTTCCTTCATTTTATAAAAGCCAATAAAGAACGGGCCTCTTTATACATCACCCGCAACGACACCATTATCGCCTATTTGAATGAATCGCAGCTGATGCCCCTTGCCAGTACCGTTAAAATATTAGTGGCTGTGGAATTTGCCAAACAGGTGGGTGCCGGGGTGCTGGATAAAAACAGTTGGGTTCCACTGGATGAACTGGACAAGTACTATTTGCGCAATACTGACGGTGATGCACACCCGAAATGGCTGGATTACGAGAAAAAGAACAATCACCTCAGTAACGATAGTGTGCGGCTCATCGATATTGCCCGCGGCATGATCATGTTCAGCAGCAACGCCAATACCGAATACCTGATGGACCTGCTTGGCCTCGATAATATAAAAAGCAATATTGGTTTATTCGGACTGCAGCACCACACCACCATTTACCCGCTTGCCGCATCGCTGCTGATGTACCAGAATCCAAAACAATTATCGGAAGACAAGATCCTTAAAGCCATCAATAAGTTATCGGATGATAATTACAGTAAGTATATCTATTCCCTTCATGTACAGTTGAAGCACAATAAAGCCTTTAAAGCCTATTTCAGGCCCGAAGACCTGACCATGAAAATGCAGGAACTCTGGAGCAGCCGCTTACCTGCATCTACTACAAAAGATTATGTGCACCTGGCCAATATCCTCAACAACAGGAAATTCTTAAATGACAGTGCTTACAGTATCATCAGGGAAGTGATGGAATTCCCGATGGAGAACAATGCTTTTAAAACAGTGTTCAAACAATACGGGGTAAAAGGCGGCAGTACCGCTTTTGTATTAACACATGTAATTTACCTTACCACAAAAACCAATAATACAATGGCACTGGCTGTTTTCTTCAATAACCTGAGCCCGGCAGAAGAAAAAAAACTGGAGGGCTGGTTAGACCCGTTTGAAGCATCGGTTATCTTTGATGCAAGCTTCAGGAAGAAATTAAATTTTCAGTAGGTAAAAGAATATTGTTTCTCTTTCGGTGTTTTGCTGGCCTTAGTGTTTATATCTTCCCGAATTTTTTATAATACGCAATCAAAAAGCCCGTCACTTCATCATAACTCAATACCCCTTGTGGTTGTTGATTGCTCTCCAGGTATTTCCCATACAGCCAGCGGATAACGGGTTCAATGGGATTGCGGTGACGGCGGTTGAAATCCCTCCATTCCTGCAGGTCGGCTTTAACAGCCGGTATCAATTGTTGCGCAAATGTTTTTGCTGCAACAGAATCGCTGCGAAAAAGATTACGGTTGCTGTAAATGAAAAGGTCGAGGTAAACCGAGTAATGAAATAAAGTATCCGTAGATGCACTGGCAGCAAGGTATCCTACAAAATTGGCTTCCATTTCCTTGGCATAGCCAAGTTGATGTGCCACTTCATGGCAGGTAGTATAAGGTTGAATAAATTTGGGAATCGTGGTATTTACCTGCGCCTCTCCGGTGAAGGGATTATAATAACCGGTAAAGCCTGTATAATTCCCCAGCCATCCCCATAAAGAAGGCTTGATAGAAATGGTATGGTATTGTAAAAAAGGATACAGGCTGTCGATAGCATTGTAAGCCTCCTGTACTTTTTTAAACAATTGCCTGTTTGAGGGATAATCTTCATGCCGGCCCACCAATGATGCTTTTGCACTGTTCACTTTTTCAACCAACATGGCGTTTAGGTTTTTAAGGTCGCCCTGGCTGTATTTATCCATTACCAATTGCAGTTGCGCTGCAATACCTTTGCGGTTATAATTGATTCCCCAGGAGAAATTAAATAAAACATAGAGACACAAAAAAACAGCCAGCAGTTTCAAACATCCACGTATAAAACCCTGGCGGGTAACTTTTTTTTTAATCAGGGCCCTTACCCCTCTTATTAATTTCCAAAGTATCCAGCCAACGAATAAGCCGTAAAGAATATCGCCCAGGCTAAAGGGCAGCCAGCCCATTAAATGCCTTAAGAAAGTGGAAATATAAGGGTATACCCCGGTTGAATAGCCATTTTCAACCCTTACTGTGCTTGAGGAATAAAGCCTGATCAACAGGGCTAAAATCAATAATCCCCCCGTAAAAATCAACAATCGCTTATTCTTCATAAGTTTAAAAGTAGGAAAAAGCCCTGAGCTATGAGCCACGGGTTGCGGCTGTTTATGCTTTGGGCAAACCGGTTCATTTCCAATTTTGGGTAGTGGGCCAAAGCGCAAAGCCCACAACTAGAAGCACATAGCACTTATTTACGATTTTTTGAAAGAATATTCCTACCTTTGCCGTCCTTTAAACCATCCGTAATGGCAAGTAAACGGGCATTTGAGATCGCGTTTGTGGGGTTGAAGCCCGGGATCCATGAGTTTAATTACGTTGTGGACGATAAGTTCTTTGTTGAAAAAGGCCATCCTGATTTTACCAACTGCCAGGCCAATATTAAGTTGGTGCTGGACAAAAAGAGCAGTTTTATGCTGCTTAAATTTGAGATAGGCGGTAAAGCTGATGTTACCTGCGACCGTTGTGGAAACCCACTGGGCATGGACATCTGGGATGAGTTCAATATGCTGGTGAAACTGGTGGAAAACCCGGATGAGATGAATGAACAGGAAGAAGATCCTGATGTTTATTATATCTCCCGAACAGAAAGCCACGTGGATATCAGCAATTGGATCTATGAATTTGTGTTGTTGAGTTTTCCCCTGCAGAAAATGTGCAGTGAAGAAAAGGTGGGCGGGCCTCAATGCAATAATGAAGTATTGGAAAAACTGAAATTGATGGAAGGGAAGGAACAGGAAACCAATGCCAACCAATTGTGGAAGGGATTGGAGCAGTTTAAGAAGTTGAAGAAGACGAAGGATAAGAAGATGTGAGAGTATGAGTTAAGAATTAAGAGTTAAAGGTTAGGGGTTTAAAATTTCAGGTTTTCAATTTTGGCTTTTGACTTTATCAATAAATATCACAATTAAAATTTACAAATATGCCAAATCCAAAAAGGCGCCACAGTCAGCAACGCAGTGCAAAGAGAAGGACGCATTATAAAGCGGTTGAAACCACATTAAGTGTTGATAAAACAACTGGTGAAACACATGTTCGTCACCGTGCACACGTTAGTGAAGGAAAATTATACTACAAAGGAAAATTAGTAGCTGAGAAAGCCCCCCTTAAAGCATAATATTTTTCGAAGTGTGAATTCTAAGTCCGAAATTCGTTAACACGTATCTCGGCTTAGAATTTTTGCATTTAAAGAACGGAGATTACATTAGATTTATCAGGTTGCTGTCAATTACACGAATTTAACTTAGTGGTAGTATGAATATTGCACTTGACATGATGGGTGGCGATTTTGCCCCGCTTGAGGCGGTAAAGGGGGCGGCTGCTTACCTGGCCACCGGCCCTGGTGATATTCACCTTACCCTGATCGGTGATGAGGAAAAGATAAAAGCGATCATTGCAGACCATCCCCTCCCCGAAAACAAATACAGTATCGTACATGCGTCGCAGGTAGTAGGCATGCATGAACATCCCACCAAGGCATTAAAAGAAAAACAACAATCCTCCATTGCCATTGGTTTTCATTTGCTGGCAAATGGGAAAACAGATGCTTTCATCAGTGCCGGCAATACCGGTGCCATGATGGTGGGCGCATTGTTCAGCATTAAAGCCATTGAAGGGGTGATACGCCCTACCATCGGTGCTTATTTACCAAGGGAAGACGGCACATTAGGCCTGCTGGTTGATGTAGGCCTTAATGCCGATTGCAAACCGGATAACCTCAACCAGTTTGCGGTGCTGGGTGCATTATTTGCACAACATATCCTGGATTTTGAACAACCTAAAGTAGGCCTGTTGAATTTAGGTGAAGAAGAAGGAAAGGGAAATATCCTGGCACAGGCTGCCTATCCACTCCTGAAAGAAAATAAGCAGATCAATTTCATTGGTAATGTGGAAGGCCGCGATATCTTAATGACTAAAGCCGATGTGGTCGTTTGCGAAGGATTTACCGGCAACGTGGTATTGAAACTTGCCGAAAGTATTTACGATATTGCCCGGCGCCGCAATATCAGTGACGAGCATTTTAACCGTTTTAATTTTGAGCAGTACGGCGGCGTACCCGTTCTTGGGGTATCCAAGCCAGTCATCATCGGCCACGGCATTTCTCACGCCACGGCATTTAAGAATATGATACGCATTGCACACCGTATGCTGGAAACTAAACTCATGGAAAAAATAAAAGAAAGTTTTCGCTAACAGGCATAATTCAGCATCTTACAGAAATCCCGCCCCTTTAACATCTGTTAAACCATGAATACCAAATTTAATCCCTAGTTTTATCAATTGTTTAAAAACTAAAACTAACGTGATGAATAATACCAGATTATTAGCGGCGATGCTGTTGTTTGCGGCATTTTTTTCCTGCTCAAAAAGCTCTACCGTAAATAATGGTGGCGGAACAATTAACCCGGTTCCAACTATTAGCGCTATTGCTCCCACAAGTGTAACTGCGGGCGACCCTGCCTTTACCCTCACTGTTACCGGTACAAATTTTATCAGCGGGTCAGTGATCAACTGGAACGGTGCAGCGTTAACCACAACCTATGTTAGTACAACGCAGTTAACCGCTGTCGTTAGTGAAACACTTGTTTCGCTTGCCGGTACAGCCAATATCACTGTATTAAACGGCACTCCCGGAGGTGGAACATCAAATGTTATGGTGTTCACGATCGGGACGATTGCAACAAATCCAGCCCCAACGGCCAGTTCACTTTCGCCAGCCAGTGTAACATCTGGTGCCGCGGCGTTCACACTAACTGTAAACGGAACAAATTTTATTGGTAATTCAGTCATCAGTTGGAACGGTTCACCGCTTACCACTACTTATGTGAATTCATTACAGCTAACCGCTTCCGTTAGTGCAGCACTTGTTGCCACTGCCGGCACTGCTGCGGTTACGGTGGTTACACCGGCACCGGGCGGGGGAACTTCAAATGCACTGACATTCACGATCACTGCTGTGGGAAATAATCCTGTACCCACACTGATTTCCATATCGCCAACAAGTGCAACGGCAGGCGCAGCTGCATTTACTTTAACAGTGAACGGAACAAATTTCCTTAATACGGCAACGGTAAAATGGAACGGATCGGCCCTTACAACAACTTATGTGAACAGTACGCAGCTGACAGCATCTGTGAGTGCAGCCCTAATTGCAACAGCAGGAACAGCCAGCGTTATTGTATTTAACCCTGCTCCGGGAGGAGGAACCTCGGGTGCAGTAAGTTTTACCATCAATCCGGTTGGTACCACCGTAAAGAAATATTTATTTGATGCCACCAAGGCAGAAACAGCTGGTAATGCAGACTGGGTGATAGATGAGGATGGTGGCACACCGCAAAGCATCCCCACTCCTGCACAATCCACTGTTACTTCAACAACGCCCGAAACTTATTGGACGGGTGCCATATCGAGCTGGGGCATCGCCCTGGTAAAACTGGGCCACACCGTTGAGACCCTACCCGCTACCGGTAGTATAACTTATGGTAATGCAGGCAATCCGCAGGACCTTTCTAATTACAATGTATTTGTAGTAGATGAGCCTAATATCCGTTTTACTACGGCCGAAAAACTGGCCATATTGAGTTTTGTGAACAATGGTGGCGGTTTGTTCATGGTATCTGATCATACCGGATCCGACAGGAATGGCGATGGCTGGGATTCACCTGCTATCTGGAATGACCTGATGACCAATAATACTCTTGTAAATAATCCATTTGGATTTTCTGTGGACCTAACCAATATTTCCGAGATCAGTACAAATGTTCTATCAGGCAATCCTTCAAATACCATTTTACACGGTTCACAGGGAAATGTTACACAATTAAGTTTTAATAATGGTGCTACGCTAACAATTAACAGCAGTGGCAATGCAAGTGTGCAGGGACTGGTTTGGCAAAATAGTTACGCACAAAGCACCACTCATGCTATGAGCGCTTCAGCTACTTATGGTACGGGAAGGGTTTATATGGTTACTGATAGTTCACCACTGGATGACGGAACCGGGGCCCCTGGCAATACATTATATGTAGGATGGCCGCTTTACAGCCATACACAACTTTTTATGAATGCTTCATTGTGGCTGGCCAAGTTGCAATAGTATCTGTATCATGATCAAAATAAAAAAGGGGCTTTCAAATAGCCCCTT
>JAYWAN010000204.1:0-8663 GCA_043782405.1 Chitinophagaceae bacterium | reverse complement strand
AAGAAAACCCTTCGACAAGCTCAGGGTGACAACAGCTATGAACCAACTGTTTCAGTAACCACAAAAAAGATTGCTGATAAAGTAGAAATAAAAGTTGCAGACAACGGCAATGGTATCCCTCAAAAAGTATTAGAAAAAATTTTCCAACCCTTCTTTACCACCAAGCCCACGGGGCAGGGTACGGGATTGGGATTGAGTTTGAGTTATGATATTGTAAAAGCGCATGGTGGTGAGTTGAACGTGGAAACGAAGGAGGGAGAAGGATGTGAGTTTATTATTTCGTTGCCGGTTTGATATGGGCCGTGCCGATGGCACTCGGCTAGCATTACAGAGGCTTGCACCGGAATGAATTCCGGTGTTTTAAGATGTAACTGAGCCTACGGCTCTTCATCCTGTGAAACTGAATCATACTATAGCGAAACCAGTGGCGTAGCCACGGCTCAATTTTATAACTATGGACTTCAGTCCATAGCAAGGAAAGGAAAAAGAACTGAGTCCCGTAGGGACGATACATATAAAACTAAACCAATGGCCAACTCATACTCACAAATCTACCTTCAGGCAGTTTTTGCAGTAAAATACCGGGAGGCAGTACTTGATAAAGCATGGCGAAGCAAAGTGCAGGGAGTAATCGGCAACCTCATCAATGAAACAGGCTGCAAAACTATCATTGTAAACGGCGTGGAAGACCATATGCACTGCTTTGTCGGGCTGAGGCCGGTAGTTTCCGTTTCGGAATTAATGAAAACAGTAAAAGCCAAATCATCAAAATTCATCAATGACCATTCATTGACACCTGAACGCTTTGAATGGCAGGAAGGCTATGGTGTATTCTCTTACCGGCAGCGAGATGTTGACCAAATATATAAATACATACAAAATCAGGAAACACATCACCAAAAGCAATCATTTAAAGACGAGTATCTTGAATTACTAAAGGAATTTGAGATAGGGTATGATGAACAATATCTTTTTCAGCAGTTAATTTAAATACAGTTAAATGATACGAAATAAAATATTCCAACCCTTCTTTACAACTAAACCAACCGGGCAGGGAACAGGATTAGGACTATCTTTAAGCTACGACATCATTAAAGCATATGGAGGTGAATTGAAAGTGGAAACGAAGGAAGGAGAAGGCCTGTCTGCCGCACTGGCAGGTTCAATTTTTACAATACTGTTACCAACTAATAATAACTGACCATGAAAAAATCATACCAGGGTTTACTGCTGATGTTGCTGATCGTTACGAAAGTAAATGGGCAGGATTTTATTTCCGACAGTCTAAGAAATGAAATAGCTAACCCGAAGTCGGATTCCCTGAAAGCAGCTGCATTAATGGAGTTAGCGAGGCATCAATTTATAGATCTCCGAAAAACTGACACAGTACCTGTTATAATAAATAGTACTCTGGCATTTACCAGGCAAAAAGGCCTGTTGAACCAGGAAGCGATTTGTACCGGGCTGCAGGGAAATTATTATTTTTTTGTTACAGGAAAAGACCGTGACCTCAATAAAGGGTACTTGTTAAATCTCAAGGCCATCTCTCTTGCCCGCCAGCATGATTTTAAAGCTACTGAAATTGACCTGCTGATCGCCCTGAGTTTTAAGCTTACTAATAATCAGTTTGGCAATAAATCAGACTCCGTAAAGCTACTGATGGAACAGGCTTTTAATATGGCCGTTCAAAATAAACTGGTTGAACAACAAATCAATGCCTTATCAATAAAAGGAAATTACTATTCCCGCATTAAAACAGATTCTGCAAAAAAATATTATTTACAGGCATTGGCACTTAGCCGGCAATCTTTGTTGCCTAAAGCAGAAATAAGTTTATTGCGCACTATGGCAAACGCCTATTCAACAAACCATTGGGGCGACAGTTCAAATTTACTGATGCAGGAAGCTGTTCGTGTAGCAAGGGCAAACCATTTGATTGACCAGGAAATTAGCGTGTTAAGATCTTTTATCGCCAGTGAAAGTGGATTTTTTGTAAAAGATTCTTTTTTTACTAACTATGAACGCTTGCTTTTACTAAGCCGGCAATATAAAAAAGATTCATTAGGCTTTATGCCAACCTTTGCCCAGTCTTGTACAGATATGGGCAATTACCCCAGAGCCCTGCAGGTTTTCTTTATCCTGTTGCACGCTAACGAAGAAAAGCGGGATAGTTCCCAGATAGAAAGTATCCTGTTCCAGATTGGCCACACGTATTGCGATACAAAAGATTATAAAAAAGCGATTGAATATTTTTACAAGGCAAAAGTGTACGGTACAAAAAATGCCTTCACGTATATATTCATTCATGGTGACCTTGCTAAAGCTTATTTACGGCTGCACCAAAATGATTCTGCCAGCTACTATGCTGGTAAAGCATATGAAATTGCAGTTGATTTTTATGGCGGCAGCTCAAAAGTATATGGCGGTGTATTGAATGATCTTGGAATGGTTTACGATGAATTGGGACAAGACAGCCTGGCACTCGATTACCTGCGCCGCAGTTATGTATATTTTACAACCGTTAGTGTTCAGTATTTAAATTACTGTGGAACCACCATTGGCCTTGCCAATTATTTCAAGAAGAAAGGTATGGTTGATTCCAGTTTTTTTTATGCCCGGTTATGTCTTACTACTTCACTTGATAAGGGCTTTTTGCCTTATATATCCGAATCAAGTTCAATTATTACAGCATATTTCTATAATAAACACAATACAGACAGCGCTTATTACTACCAGAATATCGGTTTTGAAGCATACAAAACACTGTACAATGATGAGAGCGGCAGGCAGATTCAGAATATGGCCCTGGCCGAACAACAAAGAGAAGATGATATTGCACAGGCAAAAAAAACAGCCAATGATGAATATGCGGGGAAATTAAGGTTACGGGGAATGATCACAATTGGAATAGCTGCACTTATAATTGGCATTATCGTTTACCGTAATAACAGGCGCCGGCAAAAATCCTATGAACTACTTAAAAAGCAGAAACAGGAAATTGATCTGCAGAAATCTAAATTGGAGACATCGCTTAGTGAATTGCAAACCACACAGTCCCAACTCATCCAATCCGAAAAAATGGCGAGCCTCGGTGAACTCACCGCAGGCATTGCACATGAAATTCAAAACCCGCTGAACTTCGTCAATAATTTCGCCGAAGTAAATTCTGAACTGATCGGAGAAATGAAAGATGAATTATCGAAAGGAAATATTGAGGAAGCCAAAACCATTTCAACAGATATTGATGAGAATGAAAAGAAGATCATCTTTCACGGTAAGCGTGCCGATGCCATTGTAAAAGGCATGCTCCAGCACAGTCGTAGCAGCAGCGGTGTTAAAGAGCCAACCGATATCAATGCATTAGCAGATGAGTATTTACGGTTGGCTTATCATGGTTTAAGGGCAAAAGACAAATCATTCAATGCAACGATGAAAACTGATTTTGATGAAACCATTGGCAACATCAATATCATTCCACAGGATATTGGAAGGGTCATTCTTAATTTAATTACCAATGCATTTTATGTAGTTGACGAAAAGAAGAAATCGGGGCTTGCAAACCTGCCTACCGGACAGGCAGGTTACGAACCAAATGTAACCGTAAGTACAAAAAGGATAAACGGGAAGGTGGAAATTAAAGTAGCGGACAACGGAAACGGCATTCCTCAAAAAGTATTGGATAAAATATTTCAACCCTTTTTTACAACCAAACCAACCGGGCAGGGTACGGGATTGGGATTGAGTTTGAGTTATGATATTGTAAAAGCGCATGGTGGGGAGTTGGAAGTGGAGACAAAAGAAAACGAAGGCACAACTTTCATAATACAACTACCAACTAATTAATATAAAATGAAAGCCTGTATAAAATTATTATTACTGCTGCTGGTTTCAGTAAATGTTATCGGCCAGCAAAATTACGCCGATAGTTTAAAACGTGTATTAAAAGCGGCACAAACGGATTCATCCGCTTATAGAATACAAACTGACCTCGCCTTTTATTATAGTGAAAACAACAGGGACAGTGCACTGTATTATGCAGATAATTGTATTATGCTGGCACAAAAAAATAATAAAAAACTTGACGAAGCACGATCATTGGGAATGAAAGGATACGTGCTGATGCATTTAGGCAGGTTACCCGAATCATACGGGTGCTTTCCCACGGCGCTAAAAATTGCAGAAGATCCGGACAACGAAAATAAAACATGGTCCAGGGATACAAGCTTAACTCCACGCAAGATAAGGTTACAAGTACTTGAAAATGCACATCATGATTTCGGGCACTTAATGCGCAGTATTGGTAAAACCGATCAACAGATCTTTCAATACAAGGAGGCAAAAAGGATTGCTGAAGAAATTGGAGATACTGCAATGCTTGGTTTTGTAAATATGAATATGGGCAGTGTTTACTTTGGGCTTGGCAAATTGGATTCTGCGTTGACGATGGAAGAAAATGCTGCACGCATATTTATTCAAACAGGAAATAAATCATACCTGTCTCATGTTTATCTTTTAACAGGCAGCCTCTATTTGCAAAAAGAAAATAAACCATTGGCGCTTCAATATTTTCATAAAGGGATACAATCAGCTATCGAAAAAAACAATATTACTACTTTAATTGATTGCTATTTTACTTTAGCAAATTTTTATACTACCAGGGAAAAAAATAAGGACTCCTGTTTATACTATTCAAGGAAAGCCTTGTCAGGTTTGCAATCCACAGGGTCACGTGAACTTGGATATGCTTATGCAACACTATCGGAAAGTTATGAAATGAATGAAATGATTGACAGCGCTTTTAAATACGGGAAACTTGCCATTCTCAGCAAGGATAGTAGTTACCAGGCGGAAATAGAAAGTTTAACCAAGGTTCAAAAACTTACTTTTGATGAACAACTAAGATTACAGGAATTGGAAAAAGAGAAAACTGCCACAAAAAATAAGATCAGGATTTATGCAATGCTGGCGGGACTGGGAGTATTTCTTATCATCGGTTTTATTCTTTATCGCAACAACCGCCAAAAACAAAAAGCAAATTCAGTTTTAGAAACAACGCTTTCTAATTTGAAATCCACCCAATCTCAACTCGTACAATCTGAAAAAATGGCCAGCCTTGGTGAACTTACCGCTGGCATTGCTCATGAAATACAAAACCCGCTGAACTTTGTAAACAATTTCGCCGAAGTAAATTCTGAACTGATCGGAGAAATGAAAGATGAATTATCGAAGGGAAATATTGACGATGCCAAAAAAATATCTGATGATATTGATGAAAATGAAAAGAAGATCATCTTCCACGGTAAACGTGCCGATGCCATCGTAAAAGGAATGCTGCAACACAGCCGCAGTAGCAGTGGCCTAAAAGAACCAACAGACATCAACGCATTGGCCGATGAATACCTGCACCTCTCCTATCATGGCCTGCGGGCAAAAGATAAATCATTCAATGCAACGATGAAAACCGATTTTGATGAAACCATTGGCAAGATCAATATCATTCCACAGGATATTGGAAGAGTGATACTGAATTTATTGACAAATGCCTTTTATGTGGTAGATGAAAAAAAGACCCTTCGACAGGCTCAGGGTGAAAGCCTGCCTACCGGACAGGCAGGTTACGAACCAACCGTTTCACTAAGCACAAAAAAGCTTGCCGGTAAAGTAGAGATCCGGGTTGCTGATAACGGCAACGGCATACCGCAGAAAGTAATGGATAAAATATTCCAGCCCTTCTTTACTACTAAGCCTACCGGGCAGGGAACAGGGTTGGGTTTATCATTGAGTTATGATATCATAACTAAAGCGCATAGTGGCCAATTAAAAGTGGAAACAAAAGAAGGTGAGGGTACAACATTTATTATTATCTTACCAATATAAAACAAGCAAATGAAAATTTTGGTAGTAGACGACGAAAAAGATGTACAGGTGCTTTTTGAACAACGGTTCCGGAAAGAAATTAAAAATGGTGAAATGGAAATCGTATTTGCCTTTTCTGGTGAAGAAGCCCTGGAATACATGAAAGCCAATGAGCACGAAGCTGTGCTCATCCTCTCGGATATTAATATGCCCGGCATGAGCGGCCTGGAGCTATTGAAACATATCAAGGAAAAATATGAAAAACCACCACCCGTTGTAATGATGATAACCGCTTACGGCGATGATGAGAATTATAACCAGGCCATGAAACTGGGCGCAGATGATTTTTTGACCAAGCCAGTTGATTTTATTTCATTGAAAGAGAAATTAAAAACAAAACTAGCATGACAAAAATCTTAGTGGCCGATGATGAGGCCGATCTGGAAGTGCTCATCAAGCAAAAATTCCGCCAGAAGATCAGGGAGCAGCAATATGAATTCGTGTTTGCCATAAACGGCAATGATGCACTGGATAAAATGCAGCAATACCCGGATATCGCTATCGTATTAAGCGATATCAACATGCCCGAGATGGACGGTCTTACCCTGCTTACAAAACTCAATGAGTCCAGTCCGCTTACAAAAACAGTAATGGTGTCGGCCTATGGCGACATGGACAATATCCGCACTGCCATGAACCGCGGCGCTTTTGATTTTGTGACCAAGCCCGTAAACTTTGAAGACCTTGAATTAACGATGGAAAAAACGATCCGTCATGTTAACCAGATAAAAGAAACACTGAAAGCCATCAAGGAAAACAATATCCTTAAAATGTACGTGGATGAAAATGTACTGAGCTTTATGGGCACAAGGGAGTATGAAGCTTCATTGACAGATAACGAGACCATTGAAGCCTCCGTGGCTTTTATCGACATCTGCAGTTTTACTTCTATCAGCGAAAAAGAATCTCCTGATACCGTAGTTAGTTTATTGAATAAATATTTCGACCTGATGGTGAAAGAGATCATTGCACAAAACGGTATCATCGACAAATTCATCGGCGATTGTATCATGGCGGTATTCAAAGGCGATTTTCACCTGGACCGTGCCATTGATGCCAGCATAGCCATCAGGAATAAAATAGATGCATTACCGGTAGAAAATAATTTTTCTCCCAAAGTGTCTATCGGTATTAACAGCGGTGAAATGATCTCGGGCAATATTGGCTCGGCAACTTTGCGCAGGCTCGATTACACAGTGATAGGCGATACGGTGAACACTGCACAACGTTTACAAACTGCAGCATCGGGCAGCCAGATCCTCATCACAGAAGCCTGCTACGAAAAAGTAAAGCAATCATTCTCTTGTAATAAGATCGGCGCAGCAAGTTTAAAAAACAAAACAGCGGAAGTGGTATTGTATGAAGTGCTGAATTAAAAGACATTTTAATAATTGTACTATGCAATATGAAGAAGTGCATGCATTCCTGGTAGATAAACTGGAGACCGGGTTACCGCCCTACCTCACTTATCATAATGCGCACCATACAAAAAGTGTAATTGCAGCTGTTGAACATTTGGGTAAAAGCGAAGGTGTTTCGGGTGATGAATTGCTGTTACTTAAAACGGCCGCCTTGTTCCATGATGCAGGTTTTTTACAACATCACCACGATCATGAAGAGCTTTCCTGTAAAATAGCCAGGAAGTACCTCCCCGATTATAATTATTCTGCCGAACAGATTGAAAGTATTTGCCGGATGATCATGGCAACAAAACTTCCGCAATCACCCACCGATCAGCTGGGCAAATTGCTTTGCGATGCCGACCTCTACTATCTTGGCGGTAACCAATATATTGCCAATGCCGAAAATCTTTTCAGGGAATACATTAAACTTGGTGTTGTAAAAACATTGCCCGAGTGGGAGATAAAGCAAGTGGAATTTTTATCGGCACATCATTATTTTACTCCAACCGCTATTACAGAAAGAGAAGAGCGTAAACAACACAGCCTGCAGGAAATGCGCTCAAAATTAGCCATCTCCATGATGCCTAACAAAGGGATTGACCTTCCAGCGATGATCCAGGATACACTTTTAATTGTACTTGGTGTTATTATTGCCGGCTTTGCTTTAAAAGGGTTCCTGGTGCCTAATCGTTTTTTCGATGGTGGCATCACCGGTATTTCCTTATTGGTACACGAGCTGTATCATTTCAATCTTGCCGTGGTCATCCTGCTGCTGAATCTTCCGCTCATCGTAATAAGTATTTTCTCAGTTGGCCGGCGTTTTGCATTCCGCACATTGATCAGTGTAATACTATTGGGTGTTTGTTTATGGCTGTTGCCCAATGTTGCACTTACTAATGATAAACTGCTCATTTCTATCTTTGGCGGTGTATTCCTGGGCATCGGTATCGGGTTGGTGATGAGGGCCGGCGCTGCATTGGATGGCATTGAAGTTTTGGCAATATATACATTGAAGAAAACATCATTTACCATTACAGAGATCATCCTGGGTATCAACATCCTAATTTTTACTATCGCTGCTTTTAAATTTGGAATTGAAACAGCCCTGTATTCCATACTAACTTATTTTGCAGCAACACGCAGTATAGATTATGTAGTGGAAGGTATACAGGCATATACAGGCGTAACCATCATTTCCGCAAAAAGTGAAGTGATCAAATACCAGCTGGTAAATAAATTAGGCCGGGGAATTACCATCTATAAAGGCGAAAGGGGATTCCTGCCCGGAAAATTTGAGATCAGCACCGATTGTGATATCATCTTCACCGTTATTACAAGGCTTGA
>JAYWAN010000203.1:0-8782 GCA_043782405.1 Chitinophagaceae bacterium | reverse complement strand
TTAGCCACTGCTTCATTCTCAAAACTTTCTTTTTCCATTACATGACACCAGTGGCAGGCAGAATAACCTATACTGACGAGTATCACTTTGTTTTCTGTCTTTGCTTTTTGCAGGGCTTCTTCACTCCAGGGGTACCAGTCTACGGGGTTGTGCGCATGCTGCATCAGGTAGGGACTACTTTCATTAATTAAACGGTTGCTGAAGGCATTCGACATTACTGAATACTTATGGATGATGTGGAGATTTAAATGCTTCTGTAGGTAAATATCATTCTAAAAACATCAGCTTACCTGATGCGTCAACAAAAATAAAAATCCGCTATTTCTTTTTAAGAGAAGAGAGATATAATTCCAATGCACTTACCATACTGGGTGCCTGGGGCTGTGGTGCTTTAATATCCAGTACCAGCCCGGCTTCTTCAGCAGCTTTAAAAGTATTGGCGCCAAAAGCGCCGATCTTCGTACCGTTTTGTTTGAACCTGGGGAAATTTTCCAGCAGACTTTTAACCCCGCCCGGTGTAAAAAAACAGATCACATCGTAGTTCTTGGCCATTACGTCGGTAATATCATTGCTGATGATCCGGTATAGAACCGGGGTAGCATATTCGCAACTGTTCGACTTTAGCCAGTTGGTTATTTCACTGTCAAATGATTGGGAGCAGGGATACAGGAATTTCTCATTGTCCTTGTGCTTGTTAATAACATCAAACAGGCTTTTATTGGTACCATCGGCTCCATAAAATACTTTGCGCTTGCGGTATAAAATGAATTTTTGCAGGTAAAGGGCAACAGCTTCCGTGATACAGAAGTACTTGGTATCCTGTGATACACTTACTTTCATTTCGTCGCAGGTGCGGAAAAAATGATCAATGGCATTGCGGCTGGTGAAAATTACTGCACTGTATTGGGGGATATCTATCTTTTGACGCCTGAAGTCTTTTGCGGGTATACCATCCACTACGATAAAGGGATGGAAGTCAAGGTCTATACTATGCTTCTTTGCCAAATCAAAATACGGAGACTTTTCGCCATCCGGCTTTGGTTGGGTAATAAGTATTTTTTTAACTGTGTGGCCTGAATTAACAGCCTGTTTTGCCCCGTTCTTAACCATATTTAATTATCCAATGGTTCTGCAAAATTACAGGTTTTTATTTAATAAAACCACTAAGCCCTTGTAAATCAACAAAAGGGGTAATATTTCAATACCAAGTATGTATAGGAAAAAGTGAAACCTACTTACTTTCAATTGATTCTGAAGTAATCCGTATGACCTGAAGAACCTTAATAAGACAAGAAGCCCTATAATAATAAGCGATATGGCCACGGCAATTTTTACAATATCTGTATCGGCAAAAGCCATTAAAATAATAAAGGGTACCAGGAAGATACCAATGATCTTATTGATGAGAAAAAAGATGAAGATATAGGTATCGGTCTCTTCATGGTATCCCGTAACCCAGCCGGTGAACTTAAGTATGCAGAATTTCAGGAAATAAATAAGGCCCAGCACACCAATGCAGGAACCAATAATAATCCACCTGTTTTGTTCATTTACCCAATTATAATGCAACAGGAGAAAATAAATGAAGAGGCCGCCGCTGATAATGAAGAACAGGTTCAGTAATAAGGAGGGTAATTTGGCCTGTAATAACTGGTCGGTGAGCTGGCTCTGCCGCAGGGAGGTATTAAAAAATACCCTGAAGAGATTAGTGAAATAGCGGGGGAAGAAAAACCTGAAAAAAGCCAGGAGCAGCAACATCACCATTAATCCATAAAAAATGGTATCATTATTTTTTGCTTTTTTTAATTCTACTGCGAGTGAAACAGGTGTTCCGGAACTGTTCAATAAATTATTTTCCTGTAAAATATTTTTTATTGCCGAATCATTCCCGGCTGCCGGGGTTGTGGCAACCTGTTTTATTACACTGTCTTTTTTTACAACGGCAGTATCTGGTGGTTGAGCCAATGCTAAAACAGGAAGGGTGGCGATAAAAAGAAAGAAAAAAATTACCTGCTTCACTACCAAACTATTTTAGTTGCAAATGTAAACGCTGCAGGGGAGATTTCTAAAAGTAATTGACATAGCCGAAATGTATTTTTGATGCCTCCCGCAAACTGAAACTTACATCATCTCTTTTCCCTATGGCATAACTGATGTTCAATAAACCAAATTTTGTTTCAAAGGCAAGTCCCAACCCCGTACCGATAAAATTATTCTTCACATTCACTTCCTGGTATTTATTTCTCACCCATGCTGCGTCTACGAATCCGAATAAAAAAGAGTTAAGTGCCAGCCGGTACCTGTATTCTGCCGTAAGCACACCGTATTGAGTAGCATAAATACTTTCTTCATCAAAGCCCCTTAATAACCTGTAGCCACCGATCTGGAAGAGCTCATTACGGAATGTGCCCGGACTGTTAAATACTCCCACATTCACGGCTGCTTTAACCGTGGCTTGTTTGCCCACAGGAAAATAATGTGCCGCCGTGAGTTTTATCCTGAACTGGTAGGCTTTTTCTTTTAATGAATCGTACAAACCGGCATAATTGAAAGAAGGGTCTTTGATATTGATGATCTCGTTATTGCGTTTTATATTTTTAATCCCTACCGAAGTGGTCACTTTTAATTCGTTTCCGGTTCGTGGATTAAGCCGGTAATCCGTTTTATTCCAATCATAATCCAACCCGATGTTGACAGCAGTTACATCAATATTGGGGGGTAATTTTTTTGTTGCTTTCACCTGGTTGGTATCTATGCCATCACCCAATAAAAAACTATTCTGCCATTGCATGAATACTTTGCCCGATTGATTGGCAGATAAAATATACTGTAACCCTAATTGGGCGTTCAGTTGTAAAAAAGTAGAATCTTTTTTAAAGAGGTTGAATAAAAAATCGATTCCAAATGAAGAATTAAAAATATAGGGTTGCTGGTAACCTATGTTAAGCCGCGGCGATTTTGCCTGCAATTGCTGCCAGTTCAGCAAGATCGTTTCGCCGGAGTTGAGTGCGTTCTTTAAATCAAGGTTTACATCTGCAGTGAGTTGTAATTTGCCGTTCTGGCCACTGGCTGGTAAGAACCCGATCAAAAAATTTGCCTGGCTGCTGCGTTTAGGTGCCAGGTACAGGTTAAGGATAGAACCGCTGCCAAGCATGGTGATATCACTTGATTTTATTTGCTGGATATAGGGTAATTCCAGGATACGCTTATCCACCTGCTCCAGTTTATCTTTATTATAAATGCTGCCATTGGAGATGCTTAAATAATGTTGCAGGAATTTTTTTGATACCTTCCCTTTACCAAATACCCGCATGCTGTCAATATGATAGAGCGGGCCTTTTCTTGCTTTCAACAGCGCTTCCATTTTGTCGTCATCCAGTTTTACACTGTCTAAAAATATCTCTGCAAAAGGGAACCCGTTCTTTTCATAATAGTTCAATACCCGTTGTTGAACCATTTGTAATTGCAGCATGTTGAGGAGTTTACCGGTAAAATTTTTCTCCATAAAGCCGCTTTCGTCAATGGCTTTCTTTTCTATGTTGGCAGGAATTAGTTTTATCCAGTGGTATTGCCTACCCAGGAATAATTTTATGGAAGTAAAATTTTCTTTCGCTGAAATACTGTCAACAGAAGCCGTGGGATAACCTTTGGAACCCAGTAATGCCGGCAGGTTGCTGATATAAATATTGCAGGTTAACTGGTCGGTGAAAAGGGTCTGTAATTTTAAAGGCTGCGGGTCAAAGGACCTATCTTTGTCACTGAACTGGATGTGTAACTGGTAATTGCCATTGGACACCTGGCAACGGGCAATTGGTAAAAAAACACAGTTGCATATTAATATAAACAGCAAATATTTATATCGCACTAATTTTACTTTGGTAATTAATCATCAAATCTAAAATAATATCCCGACACTTCGACCAGGCGGTGTATTACCAGGACTTAAATAAAAACCTTTGCCGGGCATTTATATACATATCCCTTTTTGCAAACAGGCCTGTAATTATTGTAATTTTCATTTCTCCACTTCGCTGCAATACAAGAATGAAATGATGGCAGCATTGGTGAAGGAGATAAAACTCACCACAATTCCTGTACAGGACAACAACATTGAAACGCTCTACTTTGGCGGAGGCACACCAAGTATTCTTGATATTGATGACCTGGGTATTATTTTTAAAGCCCTGCGAAAAAGATTTCAGTTTGCCGATGATATTGAAATTACCCTTGAAGCCAACCCTGATGATATTACCCCGCATAAATTATGGGAATGGAGAGTGGCCGGCATTAACAGGCTGAGTGTTGGTATTCAAAGTTTTTTTGATGAAGAATTAAACTGGATGAACCGATCGCACAGCGCTGCAGATTCTTTGGCCTGCATTGACCTGGTGAGGGAATCGGGTTTCACTAATTTTTCTACTGATCTAATTTACGGTTCTCCGCTGCTTACCAATGATGGCTGGAAAAAAAATGTAGATACCCTTCTCGAAAAAAATATTCCGCATATCTCCTGCTATGCATTGACAGTGGAACCCAGAACGGCATTGCAAAAAATGATCGCCTTAAAAAAGGTAACACCCGTTGATGTGGAAAAACAGGCCAGCCAGTTTATATCGCTGATGAATTGGATGGGGCAGGCGGGCTATGAACATTACGAGATCAGTAATTACGCAAAACCAGGTATGCGTAGCCGTCATAATAGCAGCTACTGGCTGGGTGCAACATATTTTGGCTTTGGGCCATCGGCACATTCTTTTGATGGCGGTAACAGGAGATGGAATATCGCCAATAATGCCATGTATATACAATCTTTAAAAAACGGCATCATCCCCTTTGAAGAAGAAATACTTACCCCTGTACAACACCTGAATGAATATATCATGACCGCATTAAGAACAATGGAGGGATTGGACCTGGAATTAATTGATGCAAGATCCGGTGAACAACATTCGAAGCAGCTATTGAAAGCAAGTGAAAAATGGGAAGCAGGTGGGAAATTAAATACCGGGAACGGCAGGATCATTTTGACAAATGCGGGTAAATTATTTGCCGATGGTATTGCTGCCGACCTGTTTTTTTGAGTGATGTACATGCTTCTTCAAATATTTTATCAGTTCTGCCAGGGTTAAGCAGATCAGCATGATGATAAGGGCCGCACTGCTGATATTTGAAAAAGAAAAAGGCATGATCAGTTTGTTGGTATAAAGGTAACCCTGTTTTGCAGTTTTTAAAAGTTAAAACCTTACAACAGGGTTGCTTCAATTTGTTTAAAGCCTTCGGCAACGGGAAGGTTCTCCCATAAAATTTTGTAGATGGTGCCAGCAATGGGCATATCAGCATTGATGATCCTGTTGATATCATACATGCATTTGCTGGCATTATATCCTTCGGCTACCATCTTCATTTCCTGTTGGGCGGCTTTTACTGCATATCCTTTACCGATCATATTACCGAATGAACGGTTGCGGCTATGAAGTGAGTAACAGGTTACAAGAAGGTCACCAAGATAAACAGAAGCGGCGTAGTTGGTGGTTGGTGGTTTATGATCGGTGGTTAAGTGATGTTCAATAGAACCTACCTGTATATTTTTTACACCGGTTTTGCGCAGGAAGCCGGCCATTTCATCGGCACTATTGGCGATCAATACGCTTAAAAAATTATCTCCATAATCAAGGCCATGTGCCATGCCGGAACCTATGGCATAAATATTTTTTAATACTGCGGCATACTGAACACCGTAAATATCATTGTTCTCTACTGTATTGAGGTAACCGGTTTTAAAATATGCAGCAATATCGTGTGTGGTTTTTTCATCAATACCTGAAAAGGTGAGGTAAGATAATTTTTCAGCAGCCACTTCTTCGGCATGGCAGGGGCCCAGCACGGCAAAATAATTATTCAGTTCAACTGCAAATTCATTTTTCAAATAATCATTCAGCAATAAATTTTGTTCGGGCAACATGCCTTTTATGGCAGAGACAATTTTTTTTCCGGCGAAAATATTCCTGTCTAATCCTTTTAACGCACTATCCGCAAAAGCAGAAGGGACCGCAACAACTATACAATCACTGTTCTTTATCACTTCGGCGGCATTGGTGGTAAGGTGGAGTTTGGTGGTATCAAAACGGGCAGCAGATAAATATTGAGGATTATGGTGCCTGGTCTGTATATGTGCAATGGCGGCCTCGCTTCGATTCCACCAATAAATGGTCTGACCAGTATCGGTTAAAATTTTTGCCAGCGCTGTGCCCCAGCTTCCACTTCCGAGAATTCCAAATATCATGTTTCATGGTTGATGGCTCATGGTTCCTGATCCGCAGTTCATTGTGTATACTATGAACCATAATTATGAACTTCTATAATCCCAGTTTATCCACCGCTAACTGCGCCGCTATCTGGCTGGCATCTTTTTTATTGTAGCCTTTTGCTTCGGCAATCAATTCACCGTCAACTGTTGCGCCAATGGTGAATAACCGGCGTCCGTTCTCAAATTTTTCATCCAGTGTTTCAAATTCCAGGGCCTTACCGTTCTTGTTTGCCCAGCCGTAAAGTTTGTTCTTGATATTGATTTCTATCACTTCCAGGTCGTCAATAAAAAGATAAGGCATTATGATATATTTCTCCACCCATTTTTGTGTACGGTCATAGCCTTTGTCCAGGAACACCGCTCCTATCAACGCTTCCAGTGTATTGCCGAAGATATGGGAAATCTTGAGCGAATTATCGAATTTATTATAGAAAGTTATTTTTTTGAGTCCCATTTTCAGTGCAATATCATTAAGCTTTTGCCTGTTTACCATCTTGCTTCTCATTTCGGTTAAAAAACCTTCGCCTTTATAAGGATATTTCCTGAAAAGATAGTGTGCTACAATCGAACTCAGTACGGCATCTCCTAAAAATTCGAGCCGCTCATTGTTTTCATCGGCACCTTCTCTTACACTACGATGGCTGAGCGCTGTTTTGTATAAAGCAATATCACCGGGAGTAAAACCCAGTATATTGTTGAGCTGCTTTTTAAACTCGCGGTTTTTATTTTGCCCGTTAAAAAGATTTTTTATGAATTGCAAAACGGTGGTGAAATTGTTTAGGTGAAATTAAAGTTTTTTTACCACATAAGAAGATTGTTACAAAGTTGCACAAAGAATGCCAACGGGTAAAAAAGAGGTTTTAATTATTGAAAGAATTTTTTGTAAAACAGTTCTGCGAACGCTGTATAGTAAAATTTTGAAAGATAAATCAGGCAACATATTTCTTCACAATCACTGATGCATTATGGCCACCAAAGCCAAAAGTATTGCTGAGCGCAGCATTTATGGTACGGTTTTGTGCTTTATTAAATGTGAAGTTTAACCTCGCATCCAGTTCCGGGTCGTCGGTAAAATGATTGATGGTAGGGGGAACAATATCTTTTGTAACAGCCATAATACAGGCCAATGCCTCCAAAGCACCTGCAGCACCAAGGCAATGGCCAGTCATACTTTTAGTAGAACTGATATTGAGTTTATACGCATGATCACCAAATACATGCAGTATGGCTTTTGTTTCGGCTATATCTCCAAGCGGTGTTGATGTTCCATGCACATTGATATAGTCAATGTCTTCGGGCTGTAACCCTGCATCTTTTAAAGCAACTTTCATTACGTTGCGTGCACCCAATCCTTCTGGATGAGGGGCAGTAATATGGTGGGCATCTGCAGAAGCACCGCCACCGGCTATTTCGCAATAAATTTTTGCGCCGCGGGCAAGGGCGTGTTCCAGGCTTTCGAGTATCAATACACCGGAGCCTTCTCCCATAACAAAACCATCACGGTCTTTATCAAATGGGCGGCTGGCTGTAGCAGGACTGTCATTCCTTTCACTTAATGCTTTCATGGCATTGAAACCGCCAACACCGGCAGCACTTATCACGGCTTCACTTCCACCTGTGATAATGATATCGGCTTTATTGAGACGGATATTATCAAAAGCGTCAATAATGGCATTGGTACTGGAGGCACAGGCACTTACCACGGCAAAGTTGGGGCCGCGGAAACCGTGCCGCATGGAGATCTGTCCTGCAGCAATATCCAATATCATTTTAGGAATAAAGAATGGATTAAAGCGGGGGGTTCCATCGCCTAAGGCAAAACCGGTCACTTCTTCCTGAAAAGTTATTAAGCCGCCAATACCACTGGCAAAGATCACGCCCACCCTGTCGGGATCAACGTTCTCTTTGTTGATGCCGGCATCTTTTACCGCTTCGTCACTTGCAATTAATGCAAACTGGCAATAACGGTCAATTTTACGGGCTTCTTTACGGTCTAAATAATTGGTAGGTTCAAAGTCTTTAACTTCACAGGCAAACCTGGTCTTAAATTTAGCGCAGTCGAATTGCTTGATGTTATCGCAGCCGCTTACACCATTAGCTAAAGCCTGCCAATATTCATCAACAGTTTTACCCAATGGAGTCAGGGCACCCAATCCGGTTACTACAACTCTTTTTAAAGCCATAAAGTTTGCCTGTGATAATTATGTTTATTACTTAGCGTGTTCTTCTAAGTAAGCATTGGCCTGTCCAACAGTAGTAATGGTTTCGGCCTGCTCATCCGGAATAGAAATATTGAATTCTTTTTCAAATTCCATAATTAGCTCAACAGTGTCCAGGCTATCGGCGCCCAGATCATTAGTGAAAGAAGCTTCAGGAGTAACCTCTGCTTCATCAACACCTAATTTGTCAACAATTATTTTCTTTACTCTTGTTGCAATGTCTGACATGGTAGTAAAATTTAGTTTGTATTGGTTG
>JAYWAN010000202.1:0-8838 GCA_043782405.1 Chitinophagaceae bacterium | reverse complement strand
CAAAGAGCAGAAGAACGCAATGCAAATACCGCAGCACTATATGCCCGCCTGGGCCTTACCCAATATGCAGCCATGGAGGCTTTTGTGAAGTGGAGGTTTTAGGGAATGATCACTTCAACCGGGCAGCAATTATGTTGTAACAGGCATCATTAGCGGGTGTACGGACAAAATTTGCCCCATTTTTAGTATCTTACGTCTTCAATTACCATCCAAGCAACTGTGATGAGAAAAATTTTACTTCTCCTCTTATTATCATTTCATTTACTTACAAATGCCCAGAGCAGCTTCACCTTCAGCTGCACCAGGGATACATTAATACCCTGTACAGTGCCTTGTATCACTTTGAAGGCAAAGATACCTGACCTGCACGGCCTTTCTGATTCCTATGTATTGAACCCGCTGAGCGGTGCTGCAAATGGATGTTACAGTCCTTATGTTGCGCCCGATTTACCGGGTAATCCTACAAACCTTACTACGGATGATATTTACTCAAGCGTTATACCGATTGGTTTTACCTTCCCCTTTTACGGATCCAATTATACTTCACTTGTTGCCAGTACAAATGGTTATATTTCCTTCGACATCAGTCTTACCGGCGGGTTCAGTCATTATACTGTTAGTGCAGACCTGCCCAGTGCTTCTTATGACAGGGCATTGATCATGGGGCCTTATCATGACCTTGATCCAAGTGCACGTTCTAACCCTCCCCCTGAGATGCGCATCAAGTATGATGTTTTAGGAACATCACCATACCGTCGCTGGGTATTCAGTTTTTATCATGTTCCGCTTTACAGTAACACAGCAACCACCTGCGGTGTATTGAATAAAAATACACACCAGATCGTATTATACGAATCAACCGGGATAATAGAAATATTTGTAGCGAATAAACAGGTATGTAACAGCTGGAATAGCGGCAAAGCTATCCTTGGCATACAGGATTTTTCACAAAGCAGGGCCATGATGGCGCCTAACCGTGCTGCCAGCAGTGCGCCATGGGGTACTATTGGTATGAATGAGAGCTGGCGTTTCACACCTTCAGGAGGGGCATCTTTATTTAAAAGAGTGGAACTCTATGACCTGGGTGGAACATTGATCACCAGCGGAACAACCACCAACCTGGGAAATAATGTGCTTGAAGCTTCCTTTGATAATGTTTGTTCAACAGTAAGCCCGGCCACTTATATTGTACGATCCGTTTATCAAAAAATTGATGACCCCGCTGCAGAGATTTTTGGCACGGATACCGTTACCATAACAAGAGGATCCAGTTTACCCGTAACCGTTACCCAATCAGACCCGTTATGTGGGGGCAGTAACGGAAGCATAACTGTAACAGATCCTGTTGGTGCTGTTTATGAATATTCCATTGATGGCCTTACCTGGCAAACTTCTCCAATTTTTAACTTACCAGCGGGTACGTATAATGTGCAGGCACGCATAACCGGTAGTTTATGTGCCGGTAATACGGCAGTAACACTCACTGACCCTCCTCCAAAACCCGTCATTGCAACAATAACCGCAGCCAAATGTAAAGGCAGTTCCACAGGAACTATTACCATAACAGATCCCGTTGGTGCAGATTATGAATATTCTATTGACGGGGGAGTAAATTGGCAGCCTTCCAATGTTTTCAATAACCTGGCTGCAGGCACTTATACCATTACCGTTAGGCAGATCAGTATCAGTTGCCTCAGTTCGCAGGGATTTACCGTTACAGAGCCGGCTAAATTGACGGCGTTTGCAACCACTACGGTGACTTCCTGTGCAAATATTGATGGTACGATTACCATAACAGCAGGAGGCGCTACTCCCGCTTACGCATACTCGATAGATGCCGGATTGAATTATGTTCCTTCCAATATATTCACCGGTTTATCTGCAGGTCCGCATACCGTAATGGTAAGGGATGCCAATGGTTGTACCACAACTGCTACCGGCACCGTTGTTTTAATAGATACCATGCGGCTTGAGCTTGGGCCCGATTCCACCATCTGTTTTGGTAGTGCCATCACCCTGCTGCCACAGACCAATGCCCTTACGGATACTTTTAAATGGACCCCTTCAACAAGACTTGATTTTGACACGGTTAAAAATCCTGTTGCAAGTCCGCTGGATACCATCAAATATTATTTAACCGCCAAATGGGGTGGTTGCCAGCGAACCGATTCCATCATCATTAATGTAAAACATAAACCGCAGGCTTTTGCAGGAAAGGATACTTCCATCTGCTATAAAAGCCTTGCCTTTCTCAATGGCGGTGCCGGCAATTTATCCGGCCCGGTGAATTTTACCTGGAGTCCCTCTGCCAATGTGCTTCCGCCTAATTCCCCTGCCGCTGTTGCGAAGCCCGATACCACGCAAATGTATATACTAACGGTAACGGATAACTATGGTTGTAATTTTTCGGTGAACGACAGTATGCTGGTAACCATGGAACCCCCTGTTCCTGCCTATGCAGGCAATGATACCATTGCCATACTGGGTGTACCTCACCAGTTGCTGGGTAGTGGCGGCAAAAGTTATTTATGGTCGCCCCCGGGAAACCTTGACAATCCATTTGCGCAAAACCCCATGGCCGTTTTATATAACGACACTTATTTCAGGTTATGGGTTACCGATGCAATCGGCTGCACCGCTTTTGATGATGTACTCATTAAAGTGTATGCGGGCCCCACTTATTATGTACCTAATGCTTTCTCGCCTAACGGTGATGGTAAGAACGATATTTTCCTGCCGGTACCTGTAGGTATGAGCCAGACCGATTATTTCATGGTATATAACCGGCTCGGTGAACTGATGTTTCAAACCAACCAATGGTTAAAAGGCTGGGATGGAAAATACAAGGGCAAAGATGCCCTTCCGGGAGTATATGTATGGCTGGTGAAAGGGAAAGATAAATATGGCAAAATAGTGGAAATGAAAGGAACGGTGATGCTGGTAAGGTAATTGAATGAAGGAAGCTTTGGTCAAAGAATAATATTGTAATAGTTGAAATGCGGGTATTGGTATAGCTCACAGCTATTTGCAACATATCTTTCCACACCGCGTTAATAAATGGCGGGTCGGTACAAAGCCCTTGTTTTAAAAAATTGTTATTTTTGTGTATGAACTGGACAGAGAATAAAACTATCCGTATCGCAATTCTGGACTTGTATGAAGGTGTTACTAACCAGGGCATGCGTTGTTTACGCGAAATACTCAACCAGTTTGGAGAATCAAATAATATCGACCTCAGTTGGGACGAATTTGAAGTAAGGCTCGAAAAAAAAGTACCTGATCTCAGTTATGATATTTACATCTCGAGTGGCGGACCCGGAAGCCCGTTGGAAACTGAGGGCTCAGACTGGGAAAAAGTTTATTTTAACTGGCTCGATAAAGTAGAGCGCTGGAACAATAACCCGGCGCATGTTCAAAAAAAGCAGGTCTTCTTTATCTGTCATTCTTTTCAACTCGCCTGCAGGCATTATAAAATTGCCAGTGTCACTAAAAGAAAGAGTACTTCCTTTGGCGTTTTTCCGATGCACTTATTAAATGATGGAAAAAATGAAGCCATCTTCAGCGGTTTGAAAGACCCTTTTTATTCTGTTGACAGCAGGGATTACCAGGTAATAAGGCCCGATCATAACAGGCTGTATCAAATGGGTGCAACCATCTTAGCCATAGAAAAAGAAAGGCCGCATGTACCACTGGAAAGGGCGATAATGGCAGTACGCTTCAATGAAAATATGATTGGCACGCAGTTTCATCCCGAAGCAGATGCCGTTGGTATGAGCCTTTATCTGCAAACAGATGAAAAAAAAAAGACCGTGATAGAGAACCACGGGCAGGAAAAATGGCAATCCATGATCGAACAGCTTAATGACCCCGATAAGATCATGTGGACCTATACGCATATACTCCCCAATTTCCTCTTCCTCGCTGTGGAAAGTTTACAACCGGTTGAAATATAGAAGCCGGCCACTGATGGCATGACTGATTCTCATTGATGAAAATCAGTGTCATCTGTCATTTTTTACACTAACTATACCAATAGCCACGAATGGTATTTATTAATGCCCATTAATGTAATGATAGTGTACCAGTTTGAAAATTATCATTCTCATAAAGGCTGTCAGCCTGAGCTTGTCGAAGGCAGGTTATACTAAAAATAGACCGGTTTCTCCCGCCCCTAGCGGGATCAACCTGACAACTATTCAAACTAATCCACTACAATGTAATTCGGGGTGCATTAAATGAAATTTAATGATTATTTTTATTGGCAGTAATTACCATAAAATAAGGCGATAATATGATAAAGGCATTACGGCAACAATTTAATACGAATTTCACGAAAGAAAAGTACAATGCCTACATGGCTAAACTGGAGAACCTGCACCCGGGTTCGCTGGATTTCAGGAACGCCGAAACAGCCGTTTTTGTTCCCAAAGATTTTACAAAAAAAATGCTCGATGCCTGCGAAGATATCATTGACGTGATCACTGACCCCAAATTCATGGAACTCACCGAACGTGGCATACCAGCCAATGTAAAAGTGCCCAATGAGGACGGCCATTCGCAATTCATTGTATTTGATTTTGGCATCTGCGAAAACGAAGAAGGCCAGTTGGAACCTCAACTGATAGAGATGCAGGGCTTTCCCACTTTATTCGCATTCCAGGCCTTTCATTCTGAACTTACCGCCGAATATTCAGACCTGCCGGACAATTTTTCATCTTACCTGAACGGCTACACGAAAGAAAGTTACCTACAACTTTTAAAAGAGATCATTGTAGGTGAACTTGACCCGACAAATGCGATCCTGCTGGAGATCTTCCCCGAACAGCAAAAAACAAGGATAGATTTTTACTGTACCGAACAGGTGCTGGGAATAAAAACCGTTTGCCTCACCAAATTAACCGCAGAAGGGGATAAATTATATTATTATAACAATGACGTGAAGACGCAGGTGAAAAGGATCTACAACCGCCTCATTTTTGATGACCTGCAGAAACAGGAGGGATTAGGCGATATTGTAGACCTCACCAGAGACTATGATGTGGAATGGATACCCCACCCTAACTGGTTTTACCGCATCAGTAAATTCACTTTGCCTTTTCTTAACAACCCGTACATACCAAAGACTTTTTTTCTCAATGAATTAAAACAGGTACCAACCGATCTGGAAAATTATGTATTGAAACCATTGTTCTCTTTTGCGGGTATGGGCGTAGTCATTGATGTAACACCAGCTGATATTGATGCAGTGAAAGACCCGGAGAACTGGATACTGCAACGAAAGGTGAAGTATGCGGATGTTATTGAAACACCGGATGGCAAAGCCAAGGCAGAGATCCGTTTGTTTTATTTCTGGAAGAATGAATGGCCCAGGCCCATAGCCGTGCATAATTTAGCCAGGTTAAGCAAAGGGAAAATGATAGGTACCCGTTATAATAAGAATAAGGAATGGGTAGGCGGCAATGTAGCTTTTTTTGAAAAATGATTGAACGGAAAGTTTATTACACGGATTATTATTGCAATAGCCATATTAAATAACATCCCACTAAATACATTGAAATGAAAAATGGTCTGATAAGATTTAATTTCTTCCTTGATCAATTGCAGGTTTTACTTACCAGGGCTTCCAAACAAAAAAATCCAGCCTTATGGTTGTATCAAAACAATGCCCGCACTCCCCTATTCATGCTGGAGGGGTTGGCTAAATTATATGCCGGCATCCATGATAAAAAGAAATTTGCTAAAATAAAAGAGCATTTTAAATTATTGGAAGATGTTTTGGGTGCCATAGATTATTACGATGCTTTTGCCAAAGAGTTTACCAAGAATAAGCATATACCGGGAACGGTTACCGGCTATTTACAGGCACAGACGAGGGAAAAAATACAAAGCCTTAATGAAATGCTGAAAGAGAATGGATGGCTGGGCGACGATAATAAGCGCATGAGTAAGATCAGGAAGAAACTGGATAAAGCAGACTGGCTGAAAGAAAAGGACGAAATGGAAAAGATCGCAGCATTTTATGGCAGTTCTATTGCCACCATCACTGCTTTCGCCGGTAAATCGAATTTTCATTTTAAGAATGTGGAGGCCGATGTACACGAACTGAGGCGTAAACTGCGCTGGCTCAGCATTTATCCACAGGCACTAAGGGGCTGTATACAGTTAAGCAAGGGTAAGGCCCAGCCAAAATACCTGGCCAAATACCTTACCAAAGAAATAATCACTTCTCCATTCAATATTATACCAGATGCCGGAGATGACCAATATATCCTTTTACTGGAAAAAAATTATTTCTATGCATTGAGTTGGATGATCGCCGCACTGGGCAAACTGAAAGACAACGGCCTGCGGGTTATCGTCATTAAAGAGGCGCTGCAGCAAACCGCTGTTATCAGCGACGGGGCCGCTTTTAAAAAAGCCTATGCATTTACCGGCACAGGCCAACCGCATATCAGGCAGTTACTCGATGATGCGGATGCCCTTTGCAAGACTTATTTTAAGGAAAATAATCTCCAGAAATTGTTATTAGGTATCACCTCAGTAAAACCATGACCTTTTTTTAAATTAAAAGGGGAAATTGATCATTCCAGCAATGCTTTTATCTTTTTTTCGAGTGCTTTAACATCTTCATCAATTGCTACAATTTTTCCTGTTTTGTCCAGCAGGAAACTATTGGGGATTTCAATAACAAAATACTTTTCTGCAATTTTGGAATCCCAACCGGTAGCATCAATAACCTGTGTATAGGTTATTTTATCCTGCCTGATGGCTTTTAACCAGGCTGCTTTTTTTGTGTCGAGAGAAACACCAAATACTTCGAAGCCTTTTGCCTTGTATTTTTTGTACAATTTTACCACGGCAGGATTTTCATACCGGCAGGGCCCACACCAGCTTGCCCAAAAATCAACCAGTACCACTTTCCCTTTAAAAGAGGAAAGGTTGATCACACTATCCTTTGCATTGAGTAATGAAATTTCAGGGGCGTCGCTGCCAATCGCCAGTTGTGCGTTAGCGGTGAATGCATATCCTATGCTGCCTATAACAAATAATAGTTTCTTCATTTGCAACATTGCTTTTTGGTGAATAATGACCGCAAAAAAATCAATATGGATTTGATCATTTTCATTTTTGAAACAGGTTAAAGAAATTATACTCGAGCCTGATGAATAATCCTTGTGTGGCTGCACGCTGCAATTTACCACTTAACTTCAGTTTTTCGCCTATGTCGATCCTTGCCACACTGTTAATGATTACCTGCAAAGACGGAGCTATATCCAGGTAACCCCGATGGCTACCCGCATTAACCTCCCCAAGTAGTTCGATCATTGCATTGAGGTTGGTTTGCCGATAGCTGGTATATTCCTTCGGCAACAATAATTTCCCCGCTGAAAAAGTATATGCTATGGCATTACGCTCAGCATTACCATAAAGAAATTTATTATTATTGCCATTATCAGTGGCATGATCAAAAGCCACAGCAGCCGAAAGGGCAATCTTATCCTGCAATTTTGTAGCTACCAGGCCGGCCTCGTAACCACTGTTGTACCCTTTAAGGTCAATTGCTTCCTGCCGGATGATACCACTGCTGAAAGTATACCTTCCAAAAGCAGCCATCCTGAAATGCCTGTGTACAGAGTTAACACTGTAAAACCTGTATTTACCATAAACCGATGCGCCTTCAAAGGAAAGCCCTTTGGTATCGCGGTTACTGAAAAAAATTTCCCCATGCACCATCAATTTTTTACTTACCCCAAACATTATTTCAGGTGCAAGGTCATAACCTGTTTTAGCACTGCCCGATTCTTTCCAAAAAGAATTATTGAGCCGCAGGCCTGCATTGGAGACAGCCATATTGCTGGCCGGTTCCGTAAATACAAACAGTTCCTGTGCGTGTAAATTTTTTATTGAAAGGAAACTTATTAATAGTAGTATTTTCTTCATTCGGGTTAAAACCACCGGGGCATTAAAAGTGCTTAGTGCCCCAGTGGTTTATTTTAAATCGTTACATGAAAAATCCTTTTCCCGGCGTCCATACCTGTACCGTAACATTCCATTTTTGTAAGGCTGCTGTTCTTCTTATATTCCTTAGCCGGTACAAACCCTTTGTCCAGTAACCGTATCGTTTTATCGCCATTCAATTGCTGGTCTTTGATATTAAGAAAATGGTAAACCGTGTTACCAACAGTTACGTGGTTATCATTTACTACAGTTACATTATCAAAATGTACTGTTGCCATGAACCTGGTAACATCAAAACCGGCGCCTTCCACTTTACCTTTTAACTTATCAAAATCGATAACTGCTCCCGGTTTAAAAGAAATATCAAAACTTGAGTTCTTGATATTGGCTTCTACCTTATCCACAAAATCCAGGGATTGCAGGGCTTTGTTGATGGACTTGCTGCATAAACTACAGGTAAGCCCACTCGCCTGTAAATTCACTTTGGTTACCTGTGCCTTTGCAGCAAAAGAAAAAAGAACAACAAGGCTTAAGATTATTTTTTTCATGACTTGCAACAGGTTTTGTCTTTGCAACATTGCATATCCTTACATGAAGCGGCTGTCTTGTCGCACTTTTCATTGCTGCAGCATTTCATTTTTGTTACACCAGCTGCATCCGTCTTCCTATCATAATGGCAGCAACCGGGTAATTTACTGTAGGCTGTATTATCTGCAGTCATGTCCTGAGTATCATAACCTGATCTCGCAATAGCCTCCTGGATCTTTGTTGCTGAAGTTTTATTAACAGCATAAGAGACTTTCAGGTCTTTACTGTCTTCATTCCAGTTTGCTGCCGTAGCCCCTGCCGACCTCGCAGCTTTTTCGATCACTTTTTTAC
>JAYWAN010000201.1:0-8865 GCA_043782405.1 Chitinophagaceae bacterium | reverse complement strand
ACCAGGTCGATTTTGCACAGAGCCGTAGTTTTAAACTGAGTTTTACCAATAAGGATAACCAGCCCGAAGTACCCCTGATCATTCACCGGGCGCCCCTGGGTACCCATGAAAGATTCATAGGGTTTTTGCTGGAACACTATGCCGGAAAATTCCCTGCCTGGCTGGCCCCGCTGCAGGTGAAAATACTGCCCATCAGCGATAAGTTCATGGATTATGCAAATACTATTTTGCAAACGATGAAAAATGCAGATATTCGTGTGGAAATCGACGACAGGAACGAAAAGATCGGCAAGAAGATACGAGATACCGAACTGGCCCGTGTACCCTATATGCTGGTGGTTGGAGAAAAAGAAATGAATGAAGGAAAGGCAGCAGTACGCAGGCAGGGTAAAGGAGATCTTGGAGCAAAAGATGTAGCTGAATTCGTAGCTGAGATATTAGCTGAGATAAAAGAGAGAAGAGCGGAATAATTGGCTAAGCGGACAAAAGAAAAAAAGAGTAAAAGGGAAAAAATAATAATTTGCTAAGCGTATAAAAGAGATAAAAGACTATAGGTCTTTCTCATTTATCTCTTTTGATCTCTTAGCTAAACAAAATTGTAAACTAAAATTTCTAAATGGCATTTCCACCAAGGCCCCCCAGGGGCACATTTAACCCCCGGTTTAAAAAAGAACAACAACAGGAACACCGCACCAATCATATGATAAGGGTGCCCGAAGTACGGTTAGTAGGCGACAACGTAGAAGTAGGTGTTTACTCCCTCGCAGAAGCGCTTAAAATAGCACAGTCGCAGGAACTTGATCTCGTAGAAATTTCCCCGGGGGCTGTGCCTCCTGTTTGTAAGATCATCGATTACAATAAATTCCTGTACGACGAGAAGAAGAAGAAGAAAGAAATGAAAGCAAAATCCAAGACCAGCGAGGTTAAGGAGATACGCTTTACCCCCAACACCGATGAGCATGATTTTGAATTCAAGACCAAGCATGCCGAAAAATTCTTATTGGATGGTAATAAAGTTAAAGCACACGTACAGTTCAAGGGACGTGCCATTATGTTCAAAGAAAGAGGCGAAGTATTGTTGCTGAAATTTGCCGACCGTCTGAAAGATGTTGGTGCCCTGGAAGGGATGCCAAAGATGGAAGGAAAAAGAATGCTGGTGATGTTTGCTCCAAAGGCACAAAAGAAAAAGGCCAGTGGCTCGGAGTTAGGTAAGTTAATTAAAGAACCACCGGTAGAGCAAAAATCAGATAGCGCAGCTGCTGATACTAATTGATAACAATTGTTTTAAATAGTTAATTACAAAGGGAAGCATAGGCTTTCCTTTGGCATATTAAGGTGGTCAGCTCCGGATCATAAGCTTTGCAAATGCCAACCCCGGCCGGCCATTTTTGTAAATACTTACTATGGACACCAGCTTAAATAAATACATCAGTGATACCGGCTTTTGCAGCCGCCGCGAAGCCGATAAATATATTGAGCAATGCAGGGTAAGTATTAATGGTGCCGATGCACATAAAGGCAACAGGGTAAAAGCCGGTGATGATGTGCGTATAGATGGTGAACCATTGAAAAAGAAAAAACAAACTGTTTACCTGGCTTTGAATAAACCTAAAGGCATTACCTGTACAACTGACCTGCAGGACAAGACCAATATCATTGACTTCATTAATTTTAAAACAAGGGTATTTCCTGTTGGCCGGCTGGATAAGCGCAGTGAAGGTCTTATCTTTTTGACCAATGATGGGGATATTGTAAATAAAATTCTGCGGGCAGGCAACAAGCACGAAAAGGAATACCATGTGTCGGTTGATAAACCTGTAACGGCGGAGTTTATCAATAAAATGCGTAACGGTGTGCGCATATTGGGAACGGTAACACAAAAATGTTTTGTTAAACAGGAAGGAGCCGACCGCTTTACCATTATACTAACGCAGGGGCTTAACCGCCAGATACGCCGCATGTGCGAAACGTTGGGTTATAACGTAACAGCACTTAAAAGAACACGCATCATGAGCATCACCTTATCCGGCCTGCCGCCCGGCAAATGGAGGTATTTTACTCCCGCAGAAATTGACACGATCAATAAACTGGTTGCCGGTTCCAGTAAAACAGCAGAAGGGGACGGCGGAATGGATGAATGATATTATTCCCCGGTCAACTCTATCTTCTTTACTGTTTTTGATGTCATATTGTACCATTTTTATGAAAAATATAGCTTTTTTGCTGTTCGATGGCCCTAAATTGTATACTAAAAATGCAGGATTTCAAATAGATTCCCTTACCTTTGCCGCCCGAAAAAGACCTTTTTCTTTTTCAGACATTTCCCACAAGGCTCAACAAGTTTCCTGTAATTACGGGAGCGCCAGCAGGGAGTAACTTAAAACAGTTATGTAATGCCAAAGGTTAAAACCAACAGCAGCGCCAAGAAGCGCTTTAAAGTTACCGGTACCGGTAAGATCACTTTCCAGAAAGCTTTTAAACGTCACATTCTGACAAAAAAATCTACCAAGCGTAAGCGCAATATGCGTAAAGACGGCGTGGTAAGTGATGCCAATATGCATTTTGTTAGACGTTTATTGGGACTTAAATAAGCCCCGGTTTTCTGATTTTTAACTTCCAACTTTTAACTTTAAACTAATTAAGATATGCCACGTTCAGTAAATGCAGTAGCCAGCAGAGCCCGCCGCAAAAGAATTTTAAAAGCTGCCAAAGGATATTATGGCAAGCGCAAAAATGTATATACCGTTGCTAAAAACGTAATGGAAAAAGGGTTAACGTACAGCTACGTTGGTCGTAAATTAAAGAAGCGTGAATACCGTACTTTATGGATAGCACGTATCAATGCCGCTGTTAGGGCAGAAGGAATGAACTACAGTGAATTCATCCATAAATTAGCCGCTAAAAATATCGATCTTAACCGTAAGGTTTTGGCCGACCTGGCAATGAATGAGCCCGAAACTTTTAAAAATCTTGTTGCTTCTGTAAAGTAAGTAACACAGGTATAATAAAAACGTCGCACTTAAAGTGTGACGTTTTTTATTGTCACAATTATTTGCCAAAGGCTTTCCTGATCATCTCTGCCGGGCACCCTCCCGATTTTTTTTGAGTCATCTTTTATCCCAGCCAGCCTCCTGTTTTACAGAACAATCTTGTGTCGAAATTTTTGTCCCCTTTTTATTCCAATACTTTACTTTTGTTCTTCGTTTCACCACTAAACCCATACTGATAAATGGACATGAACAATACCTATAGTGACCTGGTTCAGCAAACCTTTAATTTCCCGCAGGAAGATTTTAAAGTGAAGAATGATTACCTGCAGTTCAACGACCTGGATGTAAAAGCCCTGATTGACAAATATGGTACACCTTTAAAACTTACCTATCTTCCCAAGATTGGAAAGCAGATCAATAAAGCAAAGAAAATGTTTGCCCTTGCTTTTAAGAAACATAAGTATGAAGGGAAATATAATTACTGTTACTGCACAAAAAGTTCCCACTTTTCATTTATAGTGGAAGAAGCGCTGAAGCACGAAATTCACCTGGAAACATCTTATGCTTATGATATCGATATCATTAAAAAATTATACGCAAAGAAAAAAATAAGCAAGGAAACTTTTGTCATCTGTAACGGGTACAAACAAAAACCTTATACCAACAGGATAGCCGGGCTGCTCAACAGCGGGTTTAAGAATGTGATTCCCATACTCGACAATGTTGACGAATTGCGGGCATACATAAAATCTGTAAAAGTGCCCTTTAACCTTGGCATCAGGGTAGCGGCAGACGAGGAACCCAATTTCCCCTTCTACACCTCACGGTTAGGGATAAGGGCAAAAGACATCCTGGAATTTTACGTAGATAAGATAGAGGGCAATGAACACCGTTTCCAGTTAAAGATGCTCCATATTTTCCTGAACAAGGGTATCAAGGATGATATTTATTACTGGAGCGAACTCAACAAAGTATTGAACCTGTACTGTCAGCTCAAGAAGATTTGTCCCGAACTTGATTCCATTAATATCGGTGGCGGGTTTCCCATCAAGCATTCGCTCGGCTTCGAATATGATTACCAGTTCATGATCAACGAAATTGTACGCAATATAAAAGTGGCGTGTAAACGAAGTAAGGTACCAATGCCCAATATATTTACAGAATTCGGTAGTTACACGGTAGGGGAGAGCATGGCACATATTTATAGTGTGATTGGCCAGAAGATGCAGAATGATAAAGAGACCTGGTATATGATCGATTCTTCCTTCATCACTACTTTACCGGATACCTGGGGTATTGGTGAAAAATTTTTAATGCTGCCCATCAATAAATGGCAGAATGAATACCAGCGGGTGGTATTGGGCGGCATTACTTGCGACAGTCACGATTATTATGATTCTGAAGAACACATCAATGAAGTATTTCTCCCTAAGGTAGAAGGAGGTGAGCCCCTCTATATCGGTTTTTTTCATACCGGTGCTTACCAGGACCAGATAAGCGGTTATGGCGGAATAAAACACTGTCTTATTCCTTCGCCAAAGCATGTCATTGTAGGCTATGATAAGAACGGCAAATTGGTTGACTGGCTATATGCAAAAGAACAAACGGCTCAAAGCATGCTGAAGATATTGGGGTACTGATTAAATAGCGGAACGATTAACAATCGACAATTAACCATGTATTTTAATCATCGAAGTGCTTTGCACATTGCTGATGAGCATTTAAGCGGCATAAAATATTTTTATGAAACAAATATTAATTTTATTGACCCTGCTGTGTGTTTCATTTATTTCCAAAGCGCAAACTGCCGAAGATGCTGTAAAGATGGCCATCAATAAATTATTTGATGGGATGAAAAACAGTGATGCTCCTTTATTGAAAGCGGCATTTGCTGACAGTGCAATACTGCAAACCATTGGCAGGAATGCTGAAGGAAAGATTGTTGTACAAAACGAAACGGTCAGTGAATTTGCGGATTTTGTGAGCAAACAACCCAAAGGTGCTGCCGATGAACGTATTATTTATGATGTTATAAAAATAGACGGCCCCCTGGCCATGGTATGGGCACCCTATAAATTTTATTTCAACAATGTATTCTCCCATTGTGGCGTTGATGCCTTTCAGTTAGTAAAGCTTAATGGTGAATGGAAAATACAATACCTGGTTGATACCCGCCGGAAAAAAGGGTGTGAATGATAAACGGCTTCACTTTCTCCTGGTATTAATTGGCCGGGCAATCCAGCGCCTTACGTTCTTCCCTGCTCAGTTTACTGCGGTCTTTTTTAGTTTTTTCTTTGTATTCCCTGTAGCCAAAAAAAGGTATCCGTAAAATAAAATAGGCATCGGCAGATTTGGTCCTGTTTAAAAATTTCGTATTGATCAGCGACCCCGAGCCTACTACCAATGGACCAAGACGAATGGCCGCACCCACTTGTAATCCCGCATAGGAATTCCAGGCTACCGGGAGATAAAAACCGCACCAGCTTATTTCGGCTCTTGGCGTAATACATACCGATAACGGATTGAATGTTCCCCTATAGTACGGAGAAGGAGTAAATACAAGTGGCACATTCACCTGTGCCTGTATGCCCAGCACTTTGCTGAAGAACCTGTCGTAGGTTAAATGAAGTGCAGTGGGCAATTGCATGGTCATAGCAGAAGATTCATTCCTTACTGCAAAAAGATTCTGGTAATAATTAACCATTTGCTGGATACTGCTGGAATCAGACGGGGGACTCAGCGTATCAGTTAAATAAGTATTCCCCTTGAATGTTGTTCCAAAGCCGCCCGTTTGCTGCTTGCTGTAACGGATGAAACCGATATCAGTAATCGAAATACCTGCCTTCCATATATAATTGCGTATCTCGTCGCTATATGCTGTCTCGTAAACCTGCATCTCACCACGGTATTCGTAATTTACACCAATATCCAGACCTACACCCGGGTTGGTAAAAGAAAAATAATTATTGAGATTTCCATTTAAGGAATCTACATTTTTTGTGTAGCCCAAATTAATAGTACCACGTAAATTGGTAATGGCCGCCCTGGCAACAGGCAGGCCGGCAAGAGAATCGGTATAAGTAAATGCCAGTTTATTGGTGGTGAGTGCAAATGCAGATACGCCACTTAAATATTTTAAGGAAATACCCGCCTTCCATACACCATAATCACTGATACCGATCTGCCGGCTATAAGTCAACCCAAGTTCTGTCCATGCATGTGCAGTGACCGAAATATTATTAATGGAAAGATCAGCATTGATCAACGATTGTTCCAGGCTATCCTGTATCGTTAGGTTCAACAAGTTGGCACCAATGCCTTTTACATTGGCCATTACCCTGCCCCTGGTAGTGATTGCCAATGCATGCTTATCAGACAGGCGCAATAAAATAGAAGGCCCGAATATATCGGTATTAAAATTAAGCTTTGCCTGCCTGGTTACAGGGTTGGGATAAATCGCATTATTACCATCCCCGTTCTTTAATTTAAAAGTTACCAGGTTGTTGTTGACCTGCGTAGAGAGGCCAACCAAGTTGATATCGCCCCTGAAACGATGGTTAAGAATATCAGTTGGATTGGTTAAGATGGCATACACGCCCGAATAGGTTGATGAATGATAGCCCTGGTAGGATTGTGCTTCTGCAAAAAATGAGCAACACATCACTGCCAGCAACACAGCAAGCCACCTGGTCGCTTTGAAATATATTGCTGGTTTGTTTTCGGTATTTACCGGGGGTAACATTGATCGAACAGTTTTATAGGTGCTTATAAGATTGCAATATATGATAATTTGCTGCTTTGAGTTGGGAGAATTAGAGTTAGATCGCAGGTTTCAACAAGGTCTTCATGTGTAATCATAAGTTGTAAGAATATAGTGTGAGACCATGCGGAAATATCATGTCTTATTTAAGCAAGATGCTGTAGAGAAAAAAAGGTTGGCTACATAGGGATAAAAAACACACCCCATTAAGAATAACGGGGTGTACTAAAACCAATTGTATGTACTCTATGAAAAAACCAATTCTTATTGAATATTGATCTCTTTGGCGTTGTTCTTTATTTCTTCCTTTTTGGGAAGGTCAAGTTGCAGGATACCATGTTCATACTTTGCTGTAATATTTCCACCATCAATTTTTTCATCTAATGTAAAACTGCGTTTAAAGGCTTTGTGACTGAATTCCTTGCGGATCACCTTATCCGTTTCAAGAGGTTGTTCTTCCTTTTTTTCGGCACTGATGGTTAAGAGTTTACCATCTAATTTAATATTGAAATCAGTTTTCTTCATTCCTGGTGCCGCTAATTCCAGGTGATAATGGTTTAATTTTTCAATGATATTTACTGGGGGAAAATGTAATACATCTTCCCGCATGGTCTTGCTGAAACCGGCAGGTAATTCATTGAATAATTCATTCATTAATCCGTCGAAGGATCTTGCGATTGGGTTATTAACTTTTACAAATGTCATAGCTATTAATTTTTTTGTTTTTAAGATTTTGTTCATGGATACTTTATCAAATCATATTCCAGCCGTGTTTTAAAGACATTTTAGCGGGGGATTGAAATTTTAATGGACATAATGACTGTTGCAGATATTTTTTAATGACACAATTGCTTGCTCTTTTACAAAGCCCTGGTTTATTCAATAGAAAAATTTGGCTTCTACATACCATAAGGGACAAGTATAGGGTATGTTAAAAAACTAACTTTTTAGTTTTTTTTAGTGCTGTCCCCTTTTTTTGCGGTTTTTAAAGAATCTTTATTGGAAATACATTCTTTGGATGTCTGACGATAGACGGTCAGGGAATCCTTCAAGTTCTTTATGGATGAGTCTAATTGTATTAGCCTGTTCTTTGTTTGTTCTTTATCTGACTGTACAGCGTTACAAGTATTAAAAGATGCTGCATAAAAAGCTATTAATAAGGCAAGGAAAGCTATTCGGATAGGATACCATGTTTTAGCATTTTCTTTCGCTTTGTATTCTAAATAGGCTTCAAAATTCATAAACGAAAGTACCTTATAGCCCTCCTTACTTATTGTTCTTACAAAATTGCCTCCAGTAAATAGATATTTGCAATAGCCTTTTCTTTCACAGTATAGCAATACAAATTCGTCTGGTATAGACCTTGCGTTTTCATGTATTGCGCCCTTTCTTTGGTCATCTCTTAACCCGTCTAAAAAATCTACGATAGCTCCGTATTTATCAGTTGAAATATGGAAGTGTTGATGTTTTTTTCTCCAAAATTTAAGGTTCATAATAAATGCTTTTTACTAAGCTAATAAAAGAATTTTCAAAAATAGTCAATAAAATATTAGGTAGTATCATGGACAAGCTATAATTTAGTGTTCTAAATAAAAAGTCATGGTACAGAACTTAAAAGATTTATTCGCAAAATTTAGTGATGAACAAAAGTGCAGGGACTTCCTGGTTCAGCAGCGTTGGGACGGTGTGCCTACCTGTCCTTATTGTGGTAGTCAAAAATGGTATAGGATAGAAGATGGTAAAAGGTTTAAGTGTGGCAATAGTGAATGTTATAAAAAGTATAGTGTTACGGTTGGTACAGTATTTCATGCTTCTAATATTCCCCTTACAACATGGTTTCCGGCAATGTTCATTTTAACAGCACATAAGAAAGGTATTAGTAGTGTCCAGCTGGCAAAGGATTTAGGGGTTACTCAAAAAACTGCATGGTTTATTACACATAGAATAAGAAAAGCGTTACAGGACAAAGGGGGCAGTTTATTGGGTGGTATCGTTGAAGTTGATGAAACTTATGTAGGTGGAAAGTTTAAGAATAAGCATACCAAAATAAGGGGTTCAATAAAAAGGGAGCATAAAAGTATGACAACTAATAAAGCTACGGTAATAGGGGTGCTG
>JAYWAN010000200.1:0-3385 GCA_043782405.1 Chitinophagaceae bacterium | reverse complement strand
TGTAACAGAAGGATATAAAAAACAATTGGAATTGGAGGGTGTGGGTTATAAAGCCTCTAATCAGGGAAACCTTTTAGACCTTGCATTAGGATATTCTCACAATATCATTTTTGAGATTCCAAAGGAGTTGAAAGTATCTACTTCGCAGGAAAAAGGACAGAACCCGATGATCAATTTTGAAAGTATTGACAAGCAGTTGATCGGGCAGGTTTGTGCAAAGATCAGGGGCCTGCGTAAGCCGGAACCATACAAGGGCAAGGGTGTTAAATTTGCCGGCGAAGTGTTGAGAAGAAAAGCAGGTAAGGCGGCAGGTAAATAATTGATTTGATAATTTGATGATGAGCCAATTTGATCATTACAGGCAACATCACCAAAGCATCAAATTCCCAAATCATCAAATCATTCCTGGCAGTATCAGGAAAAAAATAAAAGAATATGAACAGTAAATCAAGTGCAAGGACTAAAATAAAATACCGCATCCGTAAAAAGATAAGTGGTGTTGCAGTAAAACCAAGATTAAGTGTTTTCAGGAGCAACAGTGATATCTACGCGCAATTGATCGATGATAACAATGGTGTTACATTGGCAGCGGCGTCATCAAGACAAAAAGATATCCTTGCACAGAAATCACCAAAGATCGAAAAGAGTAAGATGGTTGGTGCTGCTATTGCAACAAAAGCAAAAGAACTGGGTATCACAACCGTGGTATTTGATCGTGGTGGTTATATCTACCATGGACGTGTAAAAGCAGTTGCTGAAGGTGCAAGAGAAGGCGGACTTGTTTTTTAATTGTAAACTTTCTAATCAGAAAATAAATGTCAAACTTAGTTGTAAATAAAGTAAAAGCCGGTGACCTTGAGTTGAAAGACAAAGTTGTTGCCATTAACCGTGTAGTAAAAACAACCAAAGGCGGCCGTGCCTTTAGTTTTTCTGCTTTAGTTGTGGTAGGCAATGAAGCCGGTGTGGTAGGCCACGGTTTGGGAAAAGCAAAGGAAGTACAGGAAGCCATCACAAAAGGTATTGAAGATGCCAAAAAGAACCTGATAAAGATTCCTTTGATGCATGGTACTATTCCTCACGACCAGTTGTCAAAAGAAGGAGCTGCCAAAGTTTATATCAAACCGGCTGCACATGGTACCGGTGTAATTGCAGGAGGTAGTATGAGGGCTGTATTGGAAGCTGCAGGCATTACCGATGTATTGGCCAAGAATTTGGGTTCTGCCAATCCGCATAACGTGGTAAAGGCAACATTCAAAGCCCTGGCAACTTTACGGGAGCCTATTGCAGTTGCAAAGACACGCGGTATCTCTTTGAAGAAAGTATTCAATGGGTAGCAGGTAGTTAGTAACAAGTAGCAAGAAGGATAGTCTTGATACTTGGCACCTATATCTTGCTACAAAAAATAAGTAAAATGAAAAAGATAAAAGTAACACAGGTTAAAAGTATAATTGACCGCTCGGAACGCCAGAAAAGAACAATGGCAGCCTTGGGTTTAAAAAAAATGAATGCTTCTGTTGAAGTAATAGCTACCCCTCAGATACTGGGTATGGTTACCAAAGTGAACCACCTGGTAAAAGTGGAAGAACTCTGATTTGAAGATTTGATGACGAGCTGATTGGAAAATGTCGGTTCTTTTTTATCATCAAATCATCAAATTATCAAATAATCAAATTAATAAAAGCGAGGGGTGATTCCCCGTAAGTACAAAATCAATAACAATGAAATTACATACACTCAAGCCTGCAAAAGGCGCAACACACAAAGAAAAAAGAATAGGCCGCGGTGAGGCAAGTGGTAAAGGCGGCACTTCTACAAAAGGTAATAAGGGCGGACAAAGCCGTGCCGGTTATAAAAGTAAGAAAGCCCACGAAGGTGGCCAGATGCCTATACAGCGCCGTATTCCAAAACGCGGATTCAAAAATATCAATCGTATAGAATACAAAGTGCTTAATATCGGACAAGTGGATCAGTTGGCAGAAAAATATGCTATCACTGAATTCACCCTCCAGAATTTATATGTTAATGGTTTGATCAGTCAGACTGATAATGTAAAGGTTTTGGGGAATGGTGAACTGAAAGGAAAATTCAGTTTTAAAGTGAATGCTGCCAGCGCAAAAGCAAAAGCGGCTATTGAAGCATCCGGAGGTTCTATCGAGATAGTAAAATAATTTCGCGATATTTACCCGACCACGCTTAGCGGGGTCATTTTAGTTTAGCGCAAAACATTTAAATCGTTTTAATTCTGTGAAGAAGTTCATTCAAACACTTAAAAATATCTGGAGCATTGAGGAACTACGCAATAAGATAGTATTTACCTTATTGTTGATATTCATTTATCGTATAGGTTCTTTCATCGTTCTTCCGGGTATCGATCCCAATAAACTGGCTAACCTCAGCCAGAATACCAAATCCGGTATGCTGGGTTTATTAGATGCTTTTGTTGGCGGTGCTTTTCATAAGGCTTCCATTTTTGCATTGGGTATCATGCCATATATTTCTGCTTCTATCTTTATGCAGTTGATGACCATCCTGGTTCCTCAAATGGCGAAGATCCAGAAGGAAGGAGAGAGCGGAAGAAAAAAGATCAACCAGTGGACACGTTACCTTACAGTTATCGTTACTGCTTTCCAGGCAGCAGCTTATATCGGTTATTTAAAAAGCCCGGGTAATATCGAAGCGATCATTCCTGCATTCAGCAGCTATTTCTGGTTATCGACTGTAGTAATACTTACAGTAGGTACCTTATTTGTAATGTGGCTGGGCGAAAAGATCACCGATAAAGGACTGGGTAACGGTACATCAATCATCATCATGGTGGGTATCCTTGCACGTTTACCACAGGCATTCGGACAGGAATGGGCGGCAAGGTCAACAAGGGGTGCAGGCGGATTATTGATCATGTTAATTGAAATTGTTTTCCTTATTGCAGTTATACTTGGAATTATCATGTTGGTGCAGGGCACGCGTAAAGTACCGGTTAACTATGCCAAGCAGATCGTTGGTAACAGGCAGTTTGGCGGAGCAAGAAATTTTTTACCGCTTAAAGTGAATGCATCGGGTGTAATGCCGATCATCTTTGCTCAAGCCATACTTTTTTTACCCACTGTTTTCACGGGATTCAAAGGAGAAGGTTGGGCAAAACATTTTACCGATCATACCGATATCATCTACATGTTCGTGTATTCGTTCTGTGTGATTGCATTTACATTCCTTTATACAGCCTTGATATTTAATCCTAAGCAGATGGCCGATGAATTGAAGCGTAACAACGGATTTATTCCGGGTGTTAAGCCGGGCCAGCCAACTGCTGATTACATTGGTACTATCATGGATAGGATCACTTTACCGGGTGCCGTTTTATTGGCCCTTGTAGGTATCCTGCCAG
>JAYWAN010000199.1:0-8948 GCA_043782405.1 Chitinophagaceae bacterium | reverse complement strand
TGGGGTGATATGATGGTAATATAATTAGGCCGGGTGATTGTATCCTTACACCCATATTGGTCAGTGATCACTAACATTACAGTGTATACGCCATTGGCAGCATAGCTGTGAGCCGGTGTGGCAGCAACACTTCCAGTGCCATCGCCAAAATCCCAGTTGTAATTTAACCCCGGTCCCGTAGAACTGTTCGTGAAATTGATGGGTTTACCGGGACAGGAAAGGGTATCAACACTGGCGAAGGCAGCAACAGGTTTTGAAATGTTTATTGCGCTTACATTTATATAGGTATCAGTACAACCCTTGCTGTCGGTAACGGTTAACGTAACCGTATACACGCCGGCCAGGGCATAGGCATGCAGGAACGGAGGAGTAGTTAGTGTTTCAGTGAATCCATCCCCGTAGCTCCAGGTCCAGGAAATAATAGGATGGGTGCCATCACCCGTGGAATGGTCATTAAAGATCACAGCGCTCATCAGGCAGCTGCCCGGTACACTGGAAGAGAAATTAGCCGTGGGTCCGTCTACCTGTATGTACAATGGTTTTATTAAAGTGTCTTTGCAACCAATTATATCAGTGATGATCAATTGTACCGTATATGACCCCGTGTTGGCGTAACTGTGCGAAGGGTTTGCCCCTGTGCCGGTTATGCCATCACCGAAATCCCAGGCGTAAGCGCTTATGTTACCAGCGCCGTTCCCGGTAGCGGAAAAGCTGGCAGCTACATTCTTGCAGATTACAGTATCTGCTGCAGTGAAATTCGCCCTTTCCACCACCACATTAACGGGTACTGTTTTCGCATATTCACAACCGGTAGTGTGATTACGCACCAGTAGCGTCACCGCATAGAGCCCGGTACCCGCATAAGTGTGCACGGGGCTTTGCAGCGTGGAAGTTGTACCATCGCCAAAATCCCAGTTCCACTCATCAGCCCCGATGGACTGGTCGGTAAAGCTTTGTATTTTCGGATCTGTACAATTAAAACTGCTCACAAAATTGGCTATTGGCGGGTTGATATGGACATAGTTCACAAAGCGGATCGTATCCGGGCAACCATTGTTCCATACGATCAGTTGGATCGTAAAATAGCCTGTGTCCTCGTAAATATGTATCGGGTTTTGAGACGAAGAGGTTGTACCATCACCAAAGCTCCATGACCAGTTTGTTATTGTTCCGGTAGACAGGTCGGTGAATTGTACCGGGAGGTGTGCACATACATCTGTTGGCGTGGCCGAAAAATTAGCAGTGGGCTTATCGCTGGCGATAATACCCGGTGAAACAGTAGTAGAGTCCACACAGCCGGTGGCGGTAATAATTTTTAAACTGATGGCATAAGTACCTGTTGGAAAAGTATGCGTAGGGCTTATTGCCGTAGAAGTGGTGCCATCACCAAAATCCCATAAATAACTTGCTACGGGATCTGATGAAGTAACGGTTGCGGTGAAAGTATGTATAACTGGTGCACAGTCACTCACCGGCAGGTTATCAATAGTAACATGAGGCGGTGCTAATTGAATGTATCCGGTTTTTATCACAGTGTCCGAACAGCCTAATGCATTCGTGGCAATAAGTGTTACATCATAATTGCCAAATGCAAGATAAGTGTGTGTTGGATTAACCGCTGTTGAAGTGCCGCCATCTCCGAATTTCCAGGAATAGGTGGTTCCGTTAAGCGTTTGATTGGTGAAACTAACGGTAAGGGGTATACTGCATGAGCTGACCGGATTGGCCGTAAATGCAGTGATGGGTTTATCTTTTACAATGATCGTTTTATAGGCCGTATCACTGCAGGCGCCAAAAAAAGACACCAGTCTCACGAGGCGTGATCCGCCACTGGCGTATACCTTAGAAGGGCTGGCTACAGTAGAAGTGGTGCCATCTCCAAAATCCCAGGCCACTGAACTGGGTACAGGTGCCGAAGTATTGGTAAAATGGATCAGGCTGCCCGCACAAACACTGTCAAGGCTGGTGAAGGCGGCATGAATGGTACCGATATTGATCACATTGGCTTTTGTGATGGTATCCTTGCAACCAGACGTGTTAGTAACGATAAGGCGTACCGTAAAACTCCCTGTTGTGTTATAGGTATGAGATGGATTGATCAATGTAGAAGTGCCGCCATCTCCAAAATTCCATTGGTAACTTAGTATGCCCGTTCCCGTTGACAGGTTCTGGAAATTAATGATAGCAGGTGGGGTACAGGTTGCCGGTAAGGAGTTACTGAAATCTGCGTGTACACCCGAACTGATCGTGATGTATTGTGTTTTGGTCAGCACTTTTATACAACCCTGGCTGTTACTAACCCTTAGGGTTACATTATAATTGCCTGCGGCAGTATAAGTGTGTGCAGGATTTCGCAGGGCACTGGAAGCACCGTCCCCGAAATCCCATTGCCATGTACTGATAGTACCGCTGCCGGCAGTACTTTGATCGGTGAACTGTACCGGTAATGGAAAACAACCGGTTAAAGGATTACCCGTAAAATTTACTGTGGGCTGGGCATTTACTGTGATATATTGGGTTTTGATGATGGAGTCTGCTGTTCCTGCAGCATTATGAATAACCAGTTTAATGGTGTATTGACCGGGTGTAAAATAAGTGGCGGAAGGATTTTGTATAAAGGAGATCGTCCCATTACCGAGGTCCCATTTCCATTGATTGGGATTACCTGTTGAATGATCGGTGAAATTGACTACCAGCGGCGCACATCCCGACAAAGGGCTGCCCGTGAAACTGGCTGTCAATTGTGCTTTGCTGCTTAAGCAAAGCATAACTAACGCAACAAATGTTATTCGGGTTCTGACCGCAAATAAGGCAGTCATTGGATTTTGCTTTTGGTTTTTAAGAAAATTTGGATACAACAGTTTTCACTGCTAGTTCTAAACTGAAAAACGGGCAAAAAATTGTGTAGAAAAGGGGAAATGACAAAATAAAGATCAACGGGTGATGCGAAGTGAAAAAAAAGACCTGGAAAAGGGCAAATTGAAACATGCCCGCTCTAACGCCTGTCGTCTCATGATTTACAGCCGCTCCATTTGCAAAACCTTGGGCTCCGTTGTGCCCCATGGCGCAAGTTCCATAACAGCAAGGTCTTTTTTGGTGAATTTCCATTCCCTGGTTAAAAACACAAATTCTGCAGGGAGCCTGGGCAAAGTTAAAACCAATTTACTGTAATCATCGTTGCAGACCCAGCTGCCGGTATAATTGACAAGGCCGTTGCTCACCGTTACCGGCCCGTTAAACGCAGTGGATTTTAATAACCTGAATGTGTAGCTGCTGTATTGTGCGGTAAGGTCAACTCCATTATCTGATGCAAGTCTCACCCTGTAATCATGATTCAGGATATTCTGCTCAAAAAACTGTTCATAGAGGTTTTGAGAAAGCAGGTCTGTACCAGGGCTTTTGCTACAACCCGTGAGCAACAGTACTATTGAAAAGATAATAACGATGAAGAATCTCAACCTGTACAGGAAGCCGGGCAGTTCTTCAACCTTTTGGGATAAGGATAAACCGGAATGCTTTTGTTGCATAGTAACTGAAATAATTATTTGGCGGTTCAAATGCCCGTCAATACCGAATAACGTTAAACCGGGTAAATATGTTGCTATCCGGTTACTAAATCTTTCGATCATTAAATCTTGAGTGTATCCCTCTTTAAGCGATTTTTTATTGATGAATTGCAGCATTATCATTGATCTAATAAAATTCTTTCTATTTTTAAGGGATGAAAATAGCAGCAATAATAACATGCCTGGAAACCATCGCCCCGCCATCATTGCAGGAGGATTACGATAATTCGGGCCTGCTCACCGGCAATGCCGATTGGGAATGCACAGGTATCATCACTGCACTTGATGCCACGGAAACAGTAGTGATGGAAGCTATTGAAAAAAAATGCAATTGTATTGTTGTACATCATCCCATTATTTTTGGCGGACTGAAAAAGATCACGGGGAAAAATTATGTCGAGAAGACCGTCATCACTGCTATTAAAAATGATATCGCCATTTATGCCATTCATACCAACCTGGACAATGTATTGCATGGAGTGAATGGGAGTATCGCCGATAAACTGGAACTCGTCAACCGCAGTATCCTGCAGCCCAAAAATAATACGCTGAAGAAATTATTCACATTTGTACCTGTTGCTGCCGCAGAAAAATTACGCAACGCAATTTTTGCTGCGGGGGCCGGCCATATCAGTGGTTACAGTGAATGCAGTTTTAATACAGCTGGTACCGGAACATTCAAACCGGGTGAAGGTACCAACCCCTTTATTGGAAAGATCGGCGAAAGAAGATCCGAAGAAGAGATAAAAGTAGAAGCCATATTCCCGGCCTGGATGGAGTGGCCGATTTATGCTGCCATGATCGCTGCCCACCCATATGAAGAAGTGGCATATGATATTATCGCTCTTGAAAATCAGCAACAACAGTTTGGCAGTGGCCTGGTAGGAGAATTAGCAAAGCCAGTAAATGAAATTGAATTACTTAACCACCTTAAAGTCGTATTTGGCCTTTCGGTTATAAAACACACGGCTTTGACTGGCAAAATGGTCAAAAAAATTGCCCTTTGCGGGGGCGCCGGTAGTTTTCTCATTGGAGCTGCAATAGGCGCTGGGGCTGATATTTACCTTACTTCAGACGTAAAATACCACGAATTCTTTGATGCCAATGGCAGGTTGGTCATCGCCGATATTGGCCATTACGAGAGCGAACAGTTCACTATTGGGCTCTTATTTGATATTTTGAGCAAAAAATTCCCTAACTTTGCCGTCCTAAAAACAGGGGTAAAAACCAACCCGGTTCATTACTTCCTGTAATTTCAAATCTCAAATTTCAAATTAAATATGGCTGCAGTTAAAGACTTCTCTGTTGAAGAAAAATTAAGTTCGCTGGTCCTTTTACAAAAAGTAGATTGCAAACTGGATGAAATTCAGATCCTGAAAGGTGAATTGCCGATGGAGGTAAAAGACCTGGAAGATGAGATCGAAGGCCTGCACGCCCGACAGACACGTGTGGAAGAAGAGATCAATGGTATCCAGGAATTCATTGAGCAAAAAAAAGAAGGGATCAAAGAAGCGGAAGCACTCATAAAAAAATACGAGAAACAAAGCGATAACGTAAAAAATAACCGGGAGTTTGAGGCGATCAATAAGGAAATTGAGATGCAGACCCTGGAGGTGAAACTTTGCGAGAAACACATCAAAGATGCTACGGAAGAAATTGCAGAAAAAGCAAGGCAACTGGAAGCAGCAAAAAAAGCCGTAAGCAATAAAGAAGGTAACCTCACCGGCAAAAAAGGAGAACTGGAGAAAATTATCGGCGAAACAGAAAAAGAAGAAAAACATTATAATAAAGATGCAGATGCTGCCAGGAAACATGTGGACGAGCGCTTATTGCTGAGCTACGACCGTATCCGCAAGAACTACCGTAATGGCTTAGCCGTGGTACCGGTAGAGCGTGACAGTTGTGGTGGATGTTTCCACGCTATTCCCCCGCAAAAGCAAAGTGAGATCAAATTGCGCAAGAAAGTTATGGTTTGTGAAAATTGCGGACGTATTTTGGTTGACGCGGATCTGTTTAGCGCAGTTGTGGTAAAATAGTATACCAATGTTATAAATAATTGAAGAGTTCACATTTTGTGGGCTCTTTTTTTATGTTGCAGTATCACCGGTGATAAAAAAAAACTAATTTGCTGTTAAAGCCATGCTGCAAAAATTACACATACAGAACTACGCCATCATTGACGAACTGGAGATAGATTTTAACGATAAACTGAATATCATTACCGGGGAGACGGGGGCGGGTAAAAGCATCCTGATGGGTGCACTGAGCCTGATATTGGGCGAAAGGGCCGACAGTAGTGTTTTACAACAAAAGGATAAGAAATGCATGGTGGATGGTTTTTTTAAAATGAATGAACAGGTAAAAGAATTTCTTAAAACAAATGACCTGGACGCGGAGGAAGAACTGGTGATACGGCGAGAGATAACTTCCAATGGAAAATCCAGGGCCTTTATCAATGATACACCTGTAAACCTGAACCAACTGAAAGGGCTATGCGCTTTGTTGGTGGACCTTCACCAGCAGTTCGACACGCTTGAACTGGGCTCTTCCGATTTCCAGCAGCAGGTACTGGATGCACTGGCAGGCAATGTAGACACATTGCGGCAATATGCTACGATCTTCGATCAATGGCTTGCTGCAAAAAAAGAACTGGAAGAATTACAGCAACAGCAATCCAAAGCCAATGCCGTGCTGGACTATAATAGTTTCCTGTTTGATGAACTGGATAGTATAGGATTAAAGGAAAACGAATTGGAAGAACTGGATGCCGAATTAAAACTGCTGAGCAATGCGGAAACGGTAAAGCAGCAACTGGCCATCATCTATTTAACATTGAATGGGAGTGAAGCACCTGTCGTGCAGCAGGTAAGATCGCTTGGCAGCAAATTACAAGGATTGGAGCAATACCATACCGCCATCACCGGCCTTGCACAACGTATGCAAAGCGCACAGGTGGAGTTGCAGGATATTGCAGAAGAACTGGAACGCATAAACGAAAGTATTGATTACAGCCCGGCAAGGATACAACTGGTGAATGACAGGATATCGATGGGGTATAAGCTGCTGAAAAAACACAGCGTACAAACCACCGCCGAATTACTTGCCATAAAAGATGACTTGCAGCAGAAACTGGATGATATCCTCAACATCAGCGAAGCCATTCAGCAAAAAGAAAAACTGACCAATGGTTTGCAAAAACAATGCGAAGAACTTACTGCAACCATTTCTTCAAGCCGGAAAAAAGCAATTACACCTTTCGTAAAAAAAGTAAATGCCTTGCTGTCACAGGTAGGTATGCCCAATGCGAGGTTCATGGTTGAACTGCAACAGTTGGAAACACTCCGCGAAACGGGTGGCGATAAAATTGAATACTTATTTAATGCCAACCTGCCCGCCGGTACGGAAGATAAGCCAGGCCATTTTGAACCGCTTCGCAAAGTGGCCAGTGGCGGCGAACTAAGCCGCTTGATGCTTTGCATTAAATCCCTGGTAGCTAAGGAAGTGCAATTACCTACATTGATCTTTGATGAAATAGATACGGGTATCAGCGGCGAAGCTGCCAGGCAAGTGGGCAATATCATGAAGGAATTATCACGAGCCCATCAATTGATAGCCATTACACACCAGCCGCAGATCGCCGCAAGGGCGGATGCACATTATTTTGTGTACAAAGCCATTGAGAAGGACAGGATCGTTACCGCTGTACGGTTACTAAATAATGATGAAAGGATAACCACTATCGCCCGGATGTTGAGTGGCGAAAAACCCACAGCTGCTGCCATGCAGAATGCAAGGGAGATGCTGGGGAATTAATTCAACCCATGTTTTTAATTATACTATATCCGATCGGCCTGCTGGTTATTCCCGGGTTGATGGCGATCCCATTCTATTTTTTTAATAAATGGCTGATCAGAAAAATAAAACCCCGGGAAAGTGGTAAAAACCTGTTACTTTATTTTGTTGTTACCATTTCCACGGTTTTTATTTACGTCAGTATCGGCGTATTTTTGATTATACGTGTAGCTGTTTACTTTAAATAGCTTTTACTTATGATAAATTTGTTCTACAATTTTTCTTTGAAAAATAAGAGTGCTATTTTTACCACCTAATCAATAAAACGGTCACCATGTCTTACAACCTGCTTAAAGGAAAAAAAGGGATCATCTTCGGCGCACTGGATGAAAGATCCATTGCCTGGAAAACTGCTATCCGCTGCCATGAAGAAGGCGCAGAATTGTTACTGACCAATGCGCCCGTTGCTATGCGCATGGGCGAGATCAATAAACTGGCCGAAGCGGTTAATGCACCGGTTATCGGCTGCGATGTAAGCAATAATGAAGATGTAACCAACCTTATTACAAAAGCCATGGAGCATTTTGGCGGTGGTGTTGATTTTATTTTGCATTCGATCGGTATGAGTATTAATGTGCGCAAGGGAATTACTTATACCGAGAATAATTATGATTTCACCCACAAGGGGCTTGATATCTCCGCATTAAGCCTGCATCGTGTATTGCAGGTGGCCATGAAAATGGATGCCATCAATGAATGGGGCTCGGTTGTTGCTCTTAGTTATATTGCGGCACAACGTGTATTTCCCGATTATAATGATATGGCCGACAATAAAGCATTACTGGAGAGTATTACCCGCAATTTCGGCTACAATTATGGTGTAAAAAAACACGTTCGTGTCAATACCATTTCGCAGTCGCCTACACGCACAACAGCCGGCAGCGGTGTAAAGGGGTTTGACGGATTTATCAGTTATGCAGAAAAGATGAGCCCGCTTGGTAATGCAAGTGCAGAGGATTGTGCCAATTATTGTGTGATGATGTTCAGCGATATGACCAAGATGGTTACCATGCAAAATCTTTTTCATGATGGCGGATTTTCTTTTACAGGAGTTACCGCAGCAGTGATAGAGCAGATGGAAAAATAATCGCAGATAAAATGGGGAAGAGATTTCACTCACCTTCAATTGCAGACATCAAAACTAAACTCAACGATAAATAAAATACAAGAAGCCACTAAATTTTAGTGGCTTCTTAATTATTTGGTTGTGCTAACGGTTAACAGCTTATAGTTTTCTTAATATTCATCTTCATTAAAAAAGAAATCTTCCTGGCTGGGATAATCGGGCCAAATATCCTCCAGGCCTTCATAGATCTCTCCTTCGTCTTCCAGTTCCTGCAAATTCTCCACTACTTCAATGGGCGCTCCACTTCGGATAGAGTAATCGATGAGTTCGTCTTTTGTTGCCGGCCAGGGGGCATCTTCCAAATGGGAGGCTAATTCAAGTGTCCAGAACATTGTAAGAAAGGGTTTAATTTTTTGCAAATGTAAAAGTTCGTACGAAATAACCAAAAGTGTTTTTTAAACGGG
>JAYWAN010000198.1:0-9058 GCA_043782405.1 Chitinophagaceae bacterium | reverse complement strand
GGAAAATAAAGTATCCGTGGGTATTTTCTGGTGCCCCGATATATTGGTGGTTTCCAAACGCAATCCGGATTTTAATGTAAACCCAAAGAGCGGTTTTGCAATTTGCAGGTAGGCCGAACTGATCATTTCCTTATAATCGAATGTATTTGTCTGATACCCGTTCACCTGCCTTGGCGAAATTCCTGTTTGTGTGAAATAAGCAGCCTGATTGTCATTGGTGGAATAATTTAACTTATATCCGGTTTCCAGCGTGGTCTTCTTTTTTAATTTCAGGGTAAGCTCGGATTTATAACTCAGCGAATTGGAGGTATTATGCGATGTACCATCACCATTTTCCGCAGGAGCAGCCGGCAAATAATAATAATTGGTATACAGCTGGGTGTTATTGTTTTTTGAATAAGAGTAATCCAGTTCATTTACCCAATCGCTGCCACTTGAATCGATCTTATATTTTGCGGAAAGGGTATTTTCCAAAAAAATACTGGTGCCTTTATTGCTGATGGGGGATTCACTTTGCGCAAAATTTTGCCCGCTGCTGGTCTTACTGAAATTATTTTTACTATTAGCCAGGCTGCTATTGTTAGTAGCGCTAAAGCGTACATCAAAAGCAAGATCGAATTTTTTAGAAAATGTATAATCAATTCCGCCCCCGGCATAATTGGTAATGGGTGAATACCTGGTGAATGAACCTTGTGCAAGCAAAGTATCATGGTTGATGAGCCTGTTCGATATGATCTCTTCAAAAGAATTACGGTGTGTGTATTGATAAGATAGATAACTGTTGAGCTTACCTGCAGAACTGTTAACACTGAAACCTGCAGAACTTGTGGCATACACGCCCTGGTCCTGCCGGAAATTGATACTACCCGTGGTGCCGAGCTTTATCCCTTTTTTCAATACTATGTTTACAATACCTCCGCTGTTGGAAGCTTCATATTTGGCAGAAGGCGTACGCAGCACTTCTATTTTACTGATGCTTCCCGCAGGTAGGCTTTTTAAAAGCGAGGCGATATCTTCTGCACTCATCTTCATCTCCCTGCCATTGATATAGATAGTGGCAGGAGTGGCGCTGTTCAAATAGATATTACCATCCTGGTCTACAATGGCACCTGGAGTTTTTTCCAGCACTTCATACGCATTGGTACTACTGTTGGCCAATACTTCGGCATCAATGATGGTCTTGTCATCTTCCTGTTTTATCAGGGGCTTGCGGGATACCACCACTACGTTTTGCAGGGAAGTGACTTTTCTTTTTACCGGTAAATTAACGGACAAAGATTTATCAGTAACGCCTACCATCTTTTCTGCACTTTCAAATTCTGCTGCGGAAATACGGATGATATATTTAGAAAATGTGCTTACCGGAAAATTTATGGCGCTGCCCTTAAATACTTTTGAAATTATCAGCGTGGTATCAGGCAGCTTATAAAGTTGTACAGTAATATTATTGAGCGAATCATTCTTAACCGCAACCAAAGATACCTGCAGGGTTACATTAGTTTGGGCTTTTAAGCCTTGCATGCATAAAAGCAGCAACAATAAACCGGTAAATTTTGTCTTCAAGGAAAAGGTAGCTTTAGATTATTGTCATTATATTATAATGTAAACACGACTATATTGGTTACTTCTTCACGAATAATTCTTTTTTGTCCACCACTTTTACTTTAAGGCCGTTCTTCAGCGTTTTGCTCACTACATCATAAGGCCCGGTAACCACATAATCACCTTCTTTCAATCCCTGGGTTATTTCTATATTATTGATATCCTGGATATCGGTTTTTACAATGATTTTTTTTACTTTATTATCGCTATCAATAACAAAGACCACCACTTGCAGGTCGTCCAGCGCAGCTGTGGTTGTATTTGTTTTTATATTTTCTTCATCTAACTTCTTTTTATCAATATTTATACTGTCATTTTTATCACGCGTGGTTACTGCGTTGATGGGAATACTCAATACGTTAACGTGTGTTTTGGTTTGTATATCGGCACTTGCACTCATACCCGGCCTGAAAGGAAATGAACCTTTGCCCAGCAGGTCGGCATAACTCTCCGCCAATAAACGGATATATACTTTGTATTGTGTAACGTCTGTAGAAGTATTGGCCAGTGCATTTTGTGAAGCTGCGCCATTATTGCTGCTGGCGATCTGTGTAACGATGCCTTTGAATTTCCTGGTATTGTAAGCATCCACTTCCACGATGGCACTATCGCCCAGTTTTACTTTGGGTACATCATTTTCTCCAACATCAACCCTTATTTCTATTTTCGACATATCAGCGATCCGCAACATTTCTGTTCCGCTCATCAGGTTACTGCCTACCACCCTTTCCCCTTTTTTTACATTCAATAAACTCACTACACCATCCATGGGCGCTATCACGGCTGTTCTGCTAAGGTCTTTATTGGCTTTCTCTAGGCTTGATTGGGCGGTTTTCACTGAGGCCTGCCCGCTGCGTATTCCCTGTAATGCCGCATTATAATTTGCTTTGCTGCTTCTCAGGTTGGCTTCTGCCACGTTGAATTCATTACGGCTGATCACTTTATCATCAAACAACTGTTTTTGCATATCGTAAGTGCGCTGTGCCTGTTCCATTTGTGCTTTAAGTGCGTCTATTGCTGCCTGTGAGTTAGCTACCTGTGCCTGGCTCTGCTCTACGCCGCTGGCAGCCTGGTTACGTTGGATATTGTAGATATCGGCATAGAAGCGTGCAACCACCTGGCCTTTTTTTACAGAGTCGCCTTCCTGTACGGTCAATTCCGTGATCTCCCCGCTGATATCCGGGCTTACTTTTACTTCCACCTCGGGATAAATTTTGCCACTGGCATTCACTATTTCAGTGATAGTCCGTATTTGCGCTTTTTCCGCAGTCACTTTGGTACCATCATTCTTACCGAATACCCCTGATTTGTAAAGTATCAGCAGCAGTACCGGTAATATTCCCAGTACGATCAGGATCCATTTTAACTTTTTGCGCATATAGAAAACCATTTATAATTTGTGTTTACCTCATTCTGTACTCCCACTCCGGGGGTAGCAGAAGGGGAGGATCTGCCTATAATTTCAACCCCTGCCCTTTATAAAATTCCAGCACTTTCATCTTAAAAACATAGTCAAACTGGTTCAGGGTATTTTCCAGCCTTGCCCTGAATAAATTATTTTGGTCAGTGATTAGTTCAAGTGTGGAGAGCATACCTACATCATAGCGCTTCTGGGCAAACGAAAAACTCCGCTCAGCGGTTTGCAGGCTTTTTTTACCTGCATTGAATTTTTGCAGTGCCACCATAGCCGCATTGTATGCTTGGTAGATATCCTGTTTCAATTTCTGGTCATCCAGCTCTTTCTGTAATTGCAGGTTTTGGATATTGATCTTGCTTCTTTCATAACTGGTGCGAAGGCTGCTGCCATTAAAAATGGGAACACTCACATTGAAGCCAACAGACTGGCGGAAGTTCTCATTCAACTGGCGGAGAAAAGCTGTCTTACCATATTCATATACTGAATAAGGTTGAAGTGGGAACACATTATATGTTGCAGGGCCGATGGTTACATTACCAATAGGGGAAATGACGGGTAAAGAAGCGGTAATTTCTTTTGCCCTGCTGTTGAAGCCGCTGGCCAGGCTTCCATAAACAGATATGGTTGGATACATGCCTGCTTTTGCGGCAGCCGAGGTTTTTTGTGCGGCTTTTAATTTAAAATCGTTTACCCGTTGCTGTGGCATATTGGCGATGGCCAGTGCATAAACCGCATCGGGTTGCAGGTCGCTGATTTTTTCCACGGGAATTTTTTCTACCGGGGGCATTTCTATTTCAAATGGTGCAGCTGCATCAATAGCCATGTATGCTTTCAGGTTTAAAACACTTTGGTCAACGCTTCCCCTAGCGCTGATTAATGTTGCACTGTCCCTTGCAACCTGCGCTTCCAGTTCTGAAGCGTTCAGTTCGGGAAGAGTGCCTGCATCCACCAATTTTCTTGTATTCTTCAGTTGAGCCTGCGATTGCTGCAATTGCACCCCAGCAATTTTTTCCTGTTCTTTCGAGAGCAGTATCTGCAGGTAAGCATTGGCAACAGTAAGGGCGATATCATTTTTTAATTTATCGGTATTGGCTTTTGCAGCCTGCCATTCCAGGTAGTTGGCGGCAATGGTATTGCGCTTGCTGTACCAATTAAAAATTTCAGCACTGCTCTGCAATTGCATATTGGCCGATACATAACTCTGTGTAATGAGACTGAAACTGGTGGGATCCTGGTTACGGCCACTGTTATACGCCGGCCCGGCGCTGAAACTTGCGTTGGGGTATTGTGAAAGTTTATTTTGCTTGTATTGAAGATCGGATATCCTGCTCTGCAGGTCGGTTTGCTTAACGGTAAGATTATTGGACATAGCGTAAGCAATGCATTGGGGAAGGCTCCATTTTTGCTGGGCTTTTACCGAAGTGGTGATAAACAGGATAGCTATGATGACGTAAACTTTGATCCGCATGGTACAAAAATAAACCATCCCAGGGAATCAGCTAAAATTGATATGACAGGCGGTAAAGTTTATGATATCTTTTCGAATGCCTGCTCCAGGTCCTTTATCAAATACTCAGGCTCTTCCAGTCCTACATACAACCGCAGCATCCGGTGTTCTTTGTTTTTTGCGTCAAATGCTGCTGGCTGTATGCCGGAACATTTAGGAATGATGAGGCTTTCATACCCGCCCCAGCTTACCGCCATAAAAATATGCTGCAGGCTTTCGCAAAATTTTTCGATCTGGGTAATGGTATCAGCTTTAATGATGAATGTCAGTAACCCGCAGGCGCCTTTCATTTGTTTTTTTGCCAGTTCAAGCTGGGGAAAATTTTCGTCAAAAGGAAAGATCAGCTCTTCTACTTTTTGGTGTTGTTTTAAATAGTCGATCACTTTTTTTGTGGAGGCGGTGATCCTGTCGAGCCTTGCAGGCAGCGTCCTTAGTCCCCTGATGAGCAACCAGGCATTAAAAGGCTGTATGCCGCTACCGATATTCATGTATTCACTGTTGAATATCCGTTCTATCATTGCTGCGCTGCCACTTAAAACCCCGCCCAGCGTATCACTGTGGCCACCGATATATTTAGTGGCTGTTTGCAGGCTGATATCTATCCCGAGCCCGATCGGTTTTTGGTACAATGGCGTACAATAACTGTTGTCGATGATGGTGATGATATTTTCCGCTTTCGCCAGCTCGGCTACCGCTTTAAGGTCCTGCAGCGCATAATCCCAACTGTTAGGGCTCTCTAAATAAATGACTGTTGTATTTGGCAGGATGGCCCTTTCAAAATTTTCGATAGACCTTCCGTCAATATAAGTAGTGGTAACGCCAAACCTTGGTAAAATATCGTTGAACATTTTTTGTGCCCAGGTATAGGGCTTGTCAACCGAAACAATATGATCGCCCGTTTTTACATTGGCAAGTACCGCTGCAAATATGGCTGCTGCACCACTTCCAAACACCAGGCAGTCATCTGCACCATCCAGTGCGGCTAGTTTTTTCCTTAAGATATCTACGGTAGGGTTTCTTCCCCGGCTGTATAAATAAGTTGAATATTCATTCGCAAATGCTTTTCGCATATCCTCCACCGTATTAAAAATAAAATTGCTGGTTTGTACAATAGGCGGAGAGACAGCGTTGAAATAATTCTCCCGCTCTTCTGCAAATTCATTGAGGATGTAAGAGATGTCCATAAAAATATTTTAGCCTTTTGTGGCCTCTCCATTTTTGAAATAGGCAAAATAATAGATCAATAGCAAGAACAATAATAAACCTATACCGATGAGTGCAGCCTGCGGGTCTTTAATGATAACCCCTACAGCCACCATAAAATAACTGAACACAAAGAACGAAGCCAGCACGGGGGTGAATTTATTCCAGGTACCTGTTACCATGTGCTCATTCTGTAACCTTTTTCTTAAAATAAAAAGGGTTGCCGCAGAAGTGCTCATGCCAATGCTGTCGAGGAACATGGTGAAGTTTAAAATATTATCTACGCCTTTTCCATAAAATGTAATGATGATGGTAATGAGTGAAAACGTAATGAGCCCTGCTACCAAAGCCTGTGTTTTAGGACTGCGATAAGAGAATATCTTTGGAAAAACCTTGTCCACACTCATGGCATACATCACCCTCGGGTTACTCATCAACAAAATATTTACATAGGCCAGTACCGATAAGAACATCAGACCGTCAAAAACCTTTCCTCCCGCTTTTCCAAACCATGCTTCACATAATAAAGCACCAATGGCACTGGCATTTTTCATTTTATCGTAACCGATGGTTTGTGTATAAGCAAGATTGATGAGCAGGTAAAGTGAAACAACGATAATGATCCCGATGATGATCCCCTTGGGGAGTATGCGTGTTTCTTTTACTTCGGCACCAAAATTTATCGTTTGCTGATAACCGCCATAGGCAAAGCAGACGGGTATCAGTGAAATTAGAAAAAGAGATAAAGCACTTTTATCATTCAAAGTAAATAGCGGTGAACTTTCTTCATAACCATGTGGTGCTATCATCACTCCTTTGAATAAAGTAGCGATCAATAAAAGGATCAGTCCTACTTTAATAACGATCAGTACATTTTGTGTACGGCTGCTTGTTTTAAGTCCCAATAGGTTCACACAAAAGAAAATGGCTACGGCAAGAATTGCAATTGTTGTATTAAAAAAATCACCACTGGGTTTTCCGTAAAGCAGGTCGCTTACATAATCGGCACCAATCAGTGCAACAACCGCCAGTGAAGCCGCATTACTAACAAGGATAAGCGCATTTACAGTAAAACCTACTGCAGGATGATAACAGGCGGCAAATATTTTGTAATAGCCACCCATGGCAGGTAATCTTAATCCGATTTCGGCATAGGTCAAAGCACCACACAAAGCAATAAGGCCACCCACAACCCATACTAAAAAAAAGATGGTGCTGTTGCCCGATGTTGCAGCCACAGAAGCGGGGTTCCTGAAAATACCCATACCGATCACCAGGCTTACCACGATCATTGACAGATCGAAAAGGTTGAGCTTATTTGATTTTGATTCCATGCTTTGAAGGTACTGATATTTTGTTAGCCCAAAAACGAAGGTTAAGGGAAAATTAGCATCTCTATGATTGGAATCATAAGGGTTAAACGGTTATTTTCCTTTTTTGCAGTCTTGGATGAAATTATTTTACGCATTCATATTATCAATTGCAATGCTTCTTATAAACTGAATACTTCCAACAGTGATAAATATTCTTTCAGTAATAAATTCTCTGCCAGGTCATTCGTGTATTATGCAATTCTATAGTCTCGTTAAATAATTTTGAACTTCAATTCCTTTCCCCCTACTTTTGCAGCGGATTTGGTTCCACATCCTGATAAATATCGGGACGGGATTAAAAGGGAAGCCGGTCAAAATCCGGCGCTATCCCCGTAGCTGTAAGCTCTGTATGATTGTTCGCTCTTCAAGCCACTGTTCCGATAAATAGGAACGGGAAGGCGCAGAACAAGGAGTAAGCCAGAAGACCTGCCAGGTTCATCAAAATCATTTAAAGCTTTCGGGTGAAAGGCAGGAAATGTAATGGCTTTACGGCTTTTATATCTCTACATCTTTTTCTGGAAGCAGTCACAAAAAAATCTTTTCAAAAATGAAAAAGAAAATTTTAGTTGTGGCTGCTGTAATCATCAGCAGCCATCTGCAGGCACAAACAGACAGTTCAAAAATTTTAGACGAAGTAGTACTTACCGCTACCAAAACTTTACAAAAGCAAAGCACTACCGGTAAAGTGATCACCGTCATCAGCAAAGAGCAAATTGAAAAAAGTGAGGGAAAAACAGTTGGCCAGTTATTGAATGAGCAGGCCGGTATTACCATTAATGGTGCTTACAATGCAGCCGGTACCGTACAAACTGTTTTTACAAGAGGCGCATCGTCGGGCAGAACACTGATATTGCTGGACGGAATACCGGTGAATGACCCTTCAATGATCAATAACGAATTTGACCTGAATCTTTTTTCCATCAATGATGTGGAAAGAATTGAAATATGCAAGGGAGCACAGTCTACTTTGTATGGCAGCGATGCAGTAGCAGGGGTGATCAATATCATTACTGTAAAAAAAGAAGTGAACAAACCATTCAATGTTAAAGCAACTGTAGCTGCCGGGAGCAAAAGCACATTGCGTACAAACCTGCAGTTATTTGGCAGATCCGGTAAACTGACCTATACCACCCGTTTTGCAAAAATTAAAACCAAGGGTTTTTCGTCTGCTTACGATAGTACGGGAATAAAAGGTTTCGACAAAGACGGTTATGATGGCAATGTAATAAGCGGTGCCGTGCAGTACCAGGTGATCCCTTCATTGCAGTTAAAGACATTTGTACAATACAGTAAGTATAGGGCAGATATTGATGCCGGTGTTTTTGCTGATGAAAAAGACTATACCATCAATAACAGTAGTCTAGCTTCGGGTGCAGGTGCTTATTTTAAGAAAGGAAAAATTACCATAATAGGTAATTACCAATACGGTGAATTGAAAAGAAAATATTTAAATGACAGCATTGACCGGCCGGGATTCAATATTTACGAGGATAACAGGTACAATGGGCACACACAGTATGCAGAACTTTATGGTAATGTCAATATAACCAGCTGCCTGACCGTATTGGTTGGCGGAGATTACAGGTGGAACAGTATGTACCAGAAATATTATTCGAAGAGTGCCTTTGGCCCTTATGACCCTCCGTCCTTCGACAGTTCATTACACCAGTTGTCTTTTTATTCATCATTGTTCTTTACTGCATTGAATAAAAAACTGAACATAGAGATCGGGGGAAGAACCAATAACCATTCCCGTTATGGGCATAACAGCACTTATACTTTTAACCCATCTTATAATATTGGCCAGCACTGGCGTGTATTTGGAAGCATTGCATCGGGCTTTAAAGCGCCGTCCATTTACCAGGTATTTGACCAGTACAGCGGTAACCTCAACCTGGAACCGGAAAGATCTGTGAACTATGAATTTGGTGCACAGCAGTCGTGCGAAAAACTGAC
>JAYWAN010000197.1:0-24205 GCA_043782405.1 Chitinophagaceae bacterium | reverse complement strand
GCGGCCCGGTGATATTGAAGCGAAGATGCTTACTGCATTTATCTTATTTTTACTGGCTCTCTGATAAATTCAATCTAAATATTAACTCATGCAAAATCAATTTCTTCTTTACGGTGCCAATGGCTACACCGGTGTGTTAATTGCAAAACTGGCAGCAAGCTATAACCTGCTGCCCATACTTGCAGGAAGAACCGAAGCCAACATAAAACCACTGGCCGATGAATTGCAATTACCCTACCGCATAGCAGAACTCAATGATGCAAAACAGCTGGAGAAAATTTTATCCGAAGTTAAAATCGTATTGCATTGTGCAGGGCCCTTCAGCGCTACCGCAAAGCAAATGATGGAAGCCTGCCTCAAGACCGGTGTGCACTACCTCGATATCAATGGGGATATATCCGTATTTGAACTGCTGAAAAAATATGATGCTGCTGCCAAAGAAAAAAACATCATGGTAATGCCAGGCGTTGGATTTGATGTAGTGCCAACAGATTGCATTGCTTTACAGTTAAAAAATAAAATGCCTGATGCTACGCAGCTGAAATTAGCATTTGCATCTTTAGGCGGGGGATTATCGCATGGTACTGCAACAACAATGGCCGCTAAGATCGGTGAAGGCGGTGCAGTGCGGGAAAACGGAAAGATCATTCGAAAGCCATTGGGCCAAAAAGGAATGTGGATAGATTTTATTGAAAAAAAATTATTTGTAATGAGTATCCCCTGGGGAGATATTTCTACCGCTCATTTTACAACTGGCATCCCAAATATTGAAACCTATACCGGAATTGCGCCAAAAGTTTATCGCTTACTAAAATTACAATGGGCATTCAACTGGTTATTGCGTACCAGTTTTGTGCGCAATATCATCAAGAAAAAAATAAATGCCAAACCATCCGGCCCAAGTGATGAGCAACGGAAAAACAGCAAAAGTTTTGTTTGGGGAGAAGTGAGTAATGCTACCGGCAGTTCAATAAAAACCTGTATCAGTTGCCTGGATGGTTATACCTTAACTGCCCACAGCAGCCTGTTGATTATACAAAAAATATTTGCGGGAAATTTCAAAACGGGTTATCAAACACCTGCAGCAGCTTATGGTGAGGGGCTTGTTATGGAAATTCCGGGAACAAAAAAAATGTTGTAAGTCAGGCAGATCAGTCTTACCTTTCTTTCCCGTTCAAGCGGACTCTCTTATAATTCTTATTCAATTACAAAAATCAATTCACCATGAAAAAATATTTTTTTCTGACCATTGTAATTTGCTGCTGCACAGGTTTTGTTTTTGCACAGGCAGACCCGGCTATAACTAAAATAAAAGATGAAGGTCTCTCTAATTCAAAAGTGATGGATTTTGCCTTTCATTTAACGGATGCAAGCGGCCCAAGGCTGATGAATTCGCCGGGTTTTTTCAGGGCAGCTAATTGGGCAAAAGATGAGTTAACCAAAATGGGACTTGTAAATGCAGCGCTTGAGCCATGGGGCGATTTTGGAAAAGGATGGGAGCAAACCCGTTGTTATGTTGCCATGACAGCCCCTTATTATACACCGATTATTGCCATCCCCCGTGCATGGACGGGTAGTACGCCCGGTAAAAAGGCGATGAGCGGAGAAGTGGTTTTGATCAGGGCAAAAGATTCTGCAGAATTGTACCAGAACTATTCCGGCAAACTTAAAGGTAAGATCGTGATGCTTTATTCTACCGATACACTTCATCCTACGTTTACCCCTAATGGTGAGCGGATGGCAGACACTACATTGGAAAAAATGAGTACCGCAAAACCTGATACCGGCCGCGGTGGGCCAAGAAATTTTAATACCCCCCAGATGAATGCAAGACGGCAGATGCAGATACTACAGCGCCAGATGGGTGATTTTTATAATAAAGAAAAACCTGCACTGGTACTGAGCATGAGCCGCAGCGGAAATGAGGGGACATTGTTTGTGCAGAATGGCGGTTCTTATGCAAAGGATGCGGAAAATAATTATGCCTGGGTGATGTTATCCAGTGATGATTATTTAAGGGTGCAACGCCTGGTAAGTACAGGAGAAAAAGTAGAATTAGAAGCTGATGTAAAAACAAAATTCTATGATGAAGACATCAAAGGGTACAATGTAGTGGCAGAGATCCAGGGAACAGATCCTGTTTTAAAAGATGAACTGGTAATGGTAGGTGGGCACCTCGATAGCTGGCATGGCGCTACGGGTGCAACGGATAACGCTGCAGGTTGTGCGGTGATGATGGAAGTGATGCGGATCATTAAAGCCACGGGATTGCAACCAAAAAGAACCATCCGCATTGCTTTATGGAGTGGTGAAGAAGAGGGATTGCTGGGGTCAAGAGCCTATGTTAAAAATCATTTTGCCGATCCCGTTGATATGGTATTGAAGCCGGAGCATGGAAAAGTTTCTGCTTATTATAATTTAGATAACGGTACCGGTAAAGTGCGGGGAATCTATTTGCAGGGTAATAAAAATGCCGGGCCAATTTTTGAAAAATGGTTGGATCCTTTTAATGAATTGGGCGCTAAAACAATTACCATCAGTAACACAGGTGGCACCGACCATCAATCATTTGACGGTGTAGGAATTCCGGGTTTTCAATTTATCCAGGACCCGATAGAATATGATACCCGTACTCATCATACCAATATGGACACTTACGATCACCTGGTACCTGAAGACCTGAAACAGGCAGCAACAGTGATTGCTGCATTTGTATACAATACAGCACAGCGTGATGAAAAGATTCCGAGAAAAGAATTACCTAAGCCAAGGGGAAATAACGGAGGAAGGAATTTTTAAATAAAAGCACTTATAAAAAATGACCGCGAATTATACGAATGGGTACAAATAAAAATTTAGTGTGCATTCGTATAGTTCGTGGCTATATTATTTCTCTTTTGCAACAGTAAGCCTTGTAAATTCTGAGCCACTGAAAATTTTAGACAGCTTATTATCATTGGTCTTCTTCCATTCGGGGATATGCGTTTCGGAAACTATCCGCCAGAAATTCTTCGACTTCAGGTCATCATAATCGGGTGATTTAACAAATATACCGATGATGGTATTACGCTTCTTAAATTCAATCTTAACCGCGTTCTTAGCCAGGTTGGCAGGTTCTAAAAACTTCGTGATGAGTTCATTAACCATGTGATAATTTTGTGCAAATGTAGGCTAAATGAGGCGCTCCGCCGAATTTATTTAATCAGGAAGGAATTACAATAAATGCCCAACGCCCATTTCAGGGTGTTTGCCTTTTATTGGTCCAAAGAAATGGAGAATATGTTTGAAGTCATTTTGTTCATTATCCCCGGTATAAAAAGGTGTTGCAAAGATCAATCGCTTATTTTCAAAATCAAGACCAATCATCACAATAGGAACACCTGCTTTTTTTGCGATATAATAAAACCCGGTACGCAGGCGGTCTACTTTTTTTCGGGTACCTTCAGGAGAGAGCCCGATAATGAATTCATCTTTACTGTCAAAAAGTTTAACCACTTCATCAACAAGATGTGTATTATGAAAACGGTCAACCGGTACACCGCCTAAGCAACGAAAAATAAAACCGAAGGGGGATTTAAATAATTCCTGTTTACCTAAAAATTTAAACTTTTCCAGGTGAAGTGCTTTTCTGAATGCTAGGCAAATGGCAACGTCACGGCTACTGGTATGCGGCGCAACAATCACCACGGCTTTTTTCAAAGATCCAGGAAATGAGCCAACCGCCTTCCATCCGGCGAGCCGGAGATATATTTTACATAAATAGTGTAGCAAGTATTTCTTTTAAACGAAAATAAAGTTAATGCTGGAATAAAACAGTATTGGTTATTTATACCCTATAACAAACTGCATTGATATTCATGCCGGCACCAACAGAAGCAAACAGGATAATATCGCCTTCGTTCAATTGGTGTTCGGGCATAGTGCCCTTTCTTACCAGGTCGAACAAAGTTGGGATCGTGGCTACAGAACTGTTTCCCAGTTTATTAATACTCATTGGCATTATGTTCTTCGGCACCTGGCGGATATCATATAATTTATACATGGCTTTAATGATGCCTTCATCCATTTTTTCATTAGCCTGGTGAATAAAAATTTTTTTAAGTTCACTGATATGAACCCCGCTTTTATCGAGACATAACTTCATGGCTTCCGGAACCTGCTTCATGGCATATTCATATACTTTTCTTCCTTTCATTTTTATATAACGGATACGGGGATCCGAATCGGGGAAAAAAGATTTACCCAGGTACAGATAGTCTACTTCTTCGCCACAATGTGATTGAACACAACTACTCAATATGCCGCTTTTTGTTTCAGCAGATGGCCTCGTTTCCATAATGCAGGCACCTGCGCCATCCGAAAATATCATACTGTCGCGATCATACACGTCCAATACCCTTGATAAGGTTTCTGTTCCGATCACCAAACATTTTTTTGCAATACCCGCTTTAAAAAAAGCATCTGCCTGTATTACACCTTGTAACCATCCCGGGCAGCCAAATAAAATATCGTAGGGTATGCAGGAAGGATTTTTTATCCCAAGACTGTGTTTTACGCGGGCAGCCAATGCGGGTAGTACATCTGTCTGTATAGTATGCTTAATCACATTGCCAAAATTATGTGCAACGATGATCTGGTCAATTGTTTCAGGGTCGCAACCGGCATCCTTGATCGCATTTGCCCCGGCGATACCAGCCATATCTGAAGAGTCCATATTCGCTTCAGCATAACGGCGTTCTTCGATACCTGTGATCTGTTTAAATTTTTCCACTACTAATTCCGGGGCAGTATCAAGAGGTTTATTATCTTCTGCGTAAAAATCATGGCCGGTAAAGTCGCGGTTGGTTTTTATATGAGGAGGAATATAATTCCCCGTACCCGTTATCACTGTTGTTGTTGCTTGCATAAATAAATATTACTAGGGCTGAAAGGTAAAAAATGATGGTAAAGTTAGCTAATAAGGGGCTTGCAGAAAATATTAATTTGCTAAAATAAGAATAACAGGTTTTGTATATTTATAGTGAATTTTTACACAACTTGTGGAATGAATAAATACGATAAAGCCTGCTTGATTTTATTCTTTTTATGTTGCTTTTCTTTTAAGGCACAAACGCAGATCGTAAATATTGAAAGGGCAAGAATGCAATCCGATACCACGGGATGGATGGGTAATGCCGGTGCTTCTCTCGCCCTTACCAGGAATGTTCAACAGGTTTTTACTACGGATCTTGACGTACACCTTCAGTATAAATCTAAAAAAAGCCTTTACCTTTTATTGGGGAATTATGGTTTTCTAAAAGGCGCAGGCACCAAATTAATTGACAATACTTTTTTTCACCTGAGGTATAATTATAAAATAAACAGGATACTGCGCTGGGAAGCATTCACACAATTGCAGCAAAATATAATTACTGCAATAAAGTCCAGGTATTTAATTGGCACCGGACCAAGGTTTAAAGTATTGTCCACAAAGATCTTCAAACTGTATGCTGCTTCTTTATTAATGTACGAACAGGAAAAAGAAAATACGACAGTCAATATTGTTCACAATGATATACGAAGCAGCAGTTATATTTCTTTTACCGTTACGCCTAATAAGCTGCTGGAAATAATCAGTACTAGTTTTTTTCAGCCTTTGCTGAATAACTGGAACGATTACCGCATTTTAAACCAGGTAAGTGTTCGGGTAAAAGCCGGCAAAAAATTAGGTGTAAAGATCAACTGGAATTATTTAAATGACAGTTACCCTGTTCAGGGGATACCTTCTGTGAATTATACGTTAAGCACAGGGATAGATTACGATTTCTAATTAATGTTAAAATCATTTTAAACCAGTTACATGCTAAAAATTACAGCCCTCCCCTTTACATTATTGCTCATTCTCTTTTCCGGCACTGCAAGATCCCAGGTAAGATTTTCAATCCCTGCATATACGGCCTATGCGGTTCCGGCTGAAAAAGATAATGAAGAACAGGAAAGTTCTATGTTCTCGAAGGAAAATGGTCTGCAATACTGGACTGATGACAAACAACAGATACAATTCTATTTCAGGATACACCATACCGGGAGACTTGATCTTGGCTTACTATTAAAACCCGGAGGGGCAGGAAATAAATTATCAGCTTCTATTGCCGGAAAAAATTTTATACTTACTGTTCCCTCATTTAAAATCCTTCATTTATCAAAGATCGGTAGCGTTAATATAACCGATACAGGATTTTATGTGCTCACTCTTTCCTGCGTATCAAAAAAAGAGGCAACCATTGCGGCAATAAATTCGCTGGAACTAAGTGGAAGTGCTGCAAAAAATGTGCAATTTAATGCAAAGCCCAGGCGAAATGCTGCATCTGTTCATCTGTTTTACCCTTTGGAAGACAGTATGAAAGCGCTTTCATTTTATAATGAAGTGACCATCCCTAAAGATGCCGATGTTTTACACAGTTACTATATGGCCTGTGGTTTTGCGAGGGGTTATTTTGGGATACAGGTAAACAGTCCCACTGAAAGAAGGGTGATCTTTTCAGTATGGGATGCGGGGAATGAAGCTGCGGACAGGAATAAAGTAGATGAAGAGAACAAAGTCAGGCTGGTTGCCAAAGGTGAAGACGTTGTTGCCAATGGCTTTGGCAATGAAGGCACAGGCGGGCATAGTCATTGGGTATATGACTGGAAAGCGGGCGAAACCTATAAATTTTTAGTGACCGCTACCGTCGATTCTGCGTCTAACAGCACCAGTTATGCCGGCTATATTTTTATCCCGGAAATACAAAAATGGAAATTCATCGCTTGCTTTAAAGCGCCAAAGGACGGTAAGCCACTTAGGAAAATGTATTCGTTTGTAGAAAATTTCGATGGCAGCAACGGGCAGTTATACCGTAAAGCTTATTTTGGTAACCAATGGATAAGAAGGGAAAGTAGCGAATGGAAAGAGTTAATTCATGCTACTTTCAGTTATGATGCTACTGGTAAGGCCGGAGACAGGATAGACTATGGCGGTGGTGCAGATAGTACCAAATTCTATTTATGGAACGGTGGTTTTAAAACAACACAAACTAAATTTGGTGATGCGTATACAAGAGCAGCTACCAGCCAAAAGCCTGTTATTGACCTTTACAAAAATGCAGATAGTGCAATGCAGGCTATTGCAGATAAGAATGAAATATTAAAAGCCATCCGATCGGGTAAATTGGATACAACCGGAAGTGCGAATGGTGTATATTACAAGATACTTAAGGAAGGAAATGGTGAACAGGTAAGCATTACCGATACCCTTGTGGTTAATTATAAGGGAACATTGCTCAACGATGGGTCAGTATTTGATGAAACAAAAGAAAAACCGGCAACTTTTCCATTGAAAAGGCTCATCAAAGGCTGGCAAATAGGTCTGCCTTTTAGCAGGGGAGGTGGTAAAATACGGCTCATAATCCCTTCTGCTTTAGCTTATACTACCCGTAATCTTGGTATAATTCGCCCCAACAGCGTCCTGATCTTTGATGTGGAAGTAGTAGAAATAAAGCATGGGAAATAAGCGTAAAAAACAATTTCCACATATTATGAAATAAATACTACCTTTGCATATTATTTTACAATACAATACAATTAAAAATGGACACTAAACAAAAAGGCACCGTAAAGTTTTTCAATTCAGAAAAAGGATTCGGTTTTATTAAACATGACGATTCAAACAAAGAAACGTTTGTTCATGTTAGCGGATTGATCAGCGATATCAAAGAAGGAGATACCGTTGAGTTTGATTTGCAGGAAGGCAAAAAAGGAATGAACGCAGTTAATGTGCAAGTGGTAGGATAAATCCTGATCATCTAAAACCTTTTAGGGCTACACTTACCGTGTAGCCCTTATTTATTTAATAGGGATAGCAGTTGCTGAAAATTCCCTCCGGTTTGTTAAATCATTAAACAAACCTGCAACATATCAGGTTAGTTAATAAATTTGCATACTCAAAAAATAAAAATGAAAAAGATCATTTTCCTGTTGCCCGGTATTTTAGTAAGTGCTTTTTTATCTGCTCAGCCCCAGGCCAATAAATCTTCGTTGACAAATAAAATTTCCCTTAGCATTGGGCAAAAGATAATTGTAGAGAACACCATTTCTATGGAATCCAGCATGAGCCCCGGAATGGATATCACCAACAGCACTACAAGTGAAAACCTGCTGGAAGTAAAAAACAATATTGATAATAATTATACACTCAGCAGTTCACTTACAAAAATAAAAGTGAATATGAGTATGATGGGCCAGGCCACTACTTATGATTCTGAGAAAAAAGAGGACCAGGATTCTGATATCGGAAAAGCCTTTGGCGGAAAGCTGAATAAACCAACAGACATCATACTCGACATCAATACCGGGAAAGCTATTCCTGCAAAACAGCCCGAAAAGAAAAAAGAAGTTGAAGAAGGTAATCCGATGCAGGGGCTTTTACAAATGCTGGGTGATAATGGAGGTGATGATGCAATAGTTGCGGGTGCATTCGAATTGATACCACAAGGCAAGAGCACAGGAGACAGCTGGGTAGATTCATCTGTTGATAAGACGATGAAAGTAGTACGTACGTATACACTGAAATCCGTTATAGATAAAGAAGCGGTTATTGGCTTAGCAGTAATCATGGATGGCACAAATACGCTTGAAATGCAGGGCATGCAAATAGAGTTCAGCAGCACTACAAAAACAACCGCTGAAATTATACTGAATATTGAAACAGGCCTGGTAAAGAAAAAAACTTCACAGTCGGAGATAACAGGAAGTTTTGAAATGATGGGACAGTCAGTTCCCATTAGTGCGAAAGCCAATTCAACCAGCACTTACAAGTAACCGGGGGTTGAATCAACATCATAATTTTGTTTTCACCGCCCCTGTTATTTTACCGGAATCAACATCCTGTACAAACAATACAATACTAAAACCGGCAGCACTATTTCCCTGTGGCAGCAATAAGGTAAACTTTCCAACAGTTTCTGATAACCGCATCGTTTTAAAATCTCTTACTACATTATAATTAGTAAGTTTTACACCTTTATTTTCCCCTGCCCTGATAGTGGTAATCACATTATCCTGTACCAACACAGCATTAATATAGCTATTGGGCAGGATCCTGTCTAACGAATAAGGGACCGTAATTTTATTTGAAGCGATTGCCGGAGTTGCAACACTTATTTTTACCGCTGCATTCCCTTTCAAAAAATCATTGACAATATTGGCAATGCTGTTTTCATCGCTGCCTACCAGTTCTTTTTGCCCGTTAAGGATAAGTTGGGGTGTGTAAGTAGATTCCAGGTTAAATTTAGCAGCATATTGCTGTTGCCGTTGTGTGTATTTGCTATTGCTGAAAGAATCGATCCAGCCAAGGCGGTTCCAGTAATCCACATGAAAGGCAAGTGGAATAATGTGTTCATCATTCCTCCTGGCATAATTTCCCAATATCTCATCCGCTGGCGGGCAACTGCTGCAACCCTGCGAAGTAAAGAGTTCCATTAATACAAAACCTTTTTCAGTTGCCCTGTTGATAACTGGCACCGCATATTCCTTTTTCCTGGTAGACGTCATTGATATAACGACCAATGCTGCAATAAGAGTCACAAAAAAATAAGGTATAAACTTTTTCATAAATGATTTTAAACAAAGTACGTCGTTAGGGAAATAAAAGATTGCCTCAACCAGACATTAACGTTTTGTTTGCAGCCGGTAATATCCTGCAGCAGTCACCAGGCAAATGCCTCCAATGATCCACCAAAGATCATGAAACCCTGCGTTATGTACTAACTGTGTACCTGAAGTGCTGCCAATAACCTGTGCGGCACTCCAGGCCATGGTATATAATGCAGCATACTGGCCCCGGTTTCCTTCCGTGCTGCGGGAGATATAATAAGAGTTCATGAACGGCATTGCAGTCATCTCGGCGAAAGTTATCAGCAGTGTTGCCAGTATCGCTACCATGAAGCCGCTGGACAGGGGGATATTCAACATAAAAAAAGAGATCGCCATTATTACAGTTCCGGTGGTCATTAATAACAGGTAGGGGTACCTGCCTTCTAGTTTAAAGACTATAACCATTTCAAATAGTGCGATCGTCAGTCCGTTCACCGACATCACTACCCCAATCCAGAATTCATTGATGTGAAGACCTTCTTTAAAATACAGGGGAATTGTAGTGAACAGCTGGAAAAAACATATTGCAAATAATAATTGCAGGCCAATAAAGTATAAGAAGGTCTTATCTGCAAATGCGGAAGGTACTTTTTGCTGATCATGCGCGGCTATTGGCTTTTTTTGCTGCTGTGCCAGTGTTACCCGTGGTAATAACCACAATAATAAAAAAGCAGCAAGGATATTAGTGATCCCATCTACCCAAAATAATAAATGGTAATTGATGGAAGCTAAAAATCCGCCCAGTCCTCCGCCAATACCCCACCCCAAATTAATGGCCAGGCGTATTATTGAAAATGACTGCGTCCTGTTTTGAGCGGTACTGTAGTGAGCAATTGCCGTGGCATTGGCAGGCCGGAAAGACTCATTGACCATACTCAGGAAAAAAGTACAAATACAAATAGACTGATACGATTGCATCTGCCCCAGCAGCATAAATAATAATCCCCCACAGCATAGCGCAAAAAATTGCGTGAAATAAAATCCGAAACGGTCACTGATCTTGCCACCCAGGAATGCTCCTGTCATTGCACCAATACCATAAAAAGCCACTACCCATCCGCCTTGCTGAGCAGTGTAACCAATGTGTTTACAATATAGCGTCATGAAAGGCAGTACCATTGTACCGCTGCGGTTGATCAGCATCACCACGGCAAGCAACCACATCCTGCGGTTCAATCCTGTATAAGCGTTTCTGTATAAATTAATGGTGGCACTAAGCATAAAAACAGTGCAAAGATATTTCATTGCAGCTAATAAATTTTCTGCGATGGGTCGTTATCTTAGTCAATCACCTGAAAATTCACTGTTTTGGGAATAGCTTCAAAGCCTTGCATAAATATCGCGGGAGGTGCAGTTATTTTTCTGAGTTGGGTGTCCATCCATGCGCAATCAATGGTTATCACTGCAGCAAGGGTATTGCCATTTTTCCATATCTCATGTTGCATGGTCCATTTACGGAGGTCTTTGGAAACTTTGTCAAGTAGAATACTAACGGTAATTTCATCTCCAAATTTTATTTCCTTTTTAAACAAACATTCTTCACGGAAAATAACCGGGCCCATATGGTGTTGCTGCATCAATGCAACAGTGATCCCATGCTCTGTTAAAAAACTCATACGGCTGTATGCACCAAAGTCGTAATACTTCGAATGCAATACATGAAAATTCGGATCCAGGTCGGCCCACCGTATCTCTATTTTTTTTGTATAGCTATCCATCAGTTATTTATTTGTACAGGATCTCATAATATTCTTTCGCCATCCTGTTACTATCAAATTGCCAGCGCACGTCCCTCATTCCATTCTTAATGATCTGCCTCCACACATCAAAGTTGTCATAATACAGCGGCAGCACCTGGTTCTCCAGGATATCATATAATTTTTCCAGGTCGTATTCATCCTGTTCGTGTACGCTCATAGAAGCATAATCAACAGGAGGAACAACAAAACCATTGTTACCATGATTAATAAATTCGCAGATCCATCCATCATTGGTACTACAGTTAACAGCACCATTCATTGCAGCGGTCATGCCACTGGTTCCGCTTGCCTCGCGTGGTACACGGGGATTATTCAGCCAAAGATCGGAAGCCTGTTTTAATCTTTTGCTGAGGCCCAGTTCGTAACCGGTACAAACAGCAACATTATCATACTTCTTGCTCAGGTGAACGAGGTTATTAAAATCGCTGATGGCCGGGTAGTCTACAGGATAGGGTTTACCAGCCCAAATGATCTGCACAGGGTATTTCTTATTGCTCAACAGCGCCTCAAATCTTTCCGTGTCCCGTGTGATCAACTCTGCTCTTTTATAACCGGCAAACCTGCGGGCCCATACGATGGTGAAAACCCCGGGTTTGAATAATTTTCCTGTCTGGTCAGCTACGAGATCAAAAGCCCTTTTTTTCAGGAACTTTTTCCTGTCATCAAAACTAACATCATTGTGCTCTTCCATGTAATGGTACAATTGTTTGTCGGCCCAGTACTGCCAGTTCTGTGCATTAGTGATGGCTTTTATTTCACAGATGCCTTCATATTTTTTCCATAATTGCCTGCTAACCTCGCCGTGTAGCTGCGAAACGCCATTGGCTAGTTTTGCAAAACGCAATGCGGCCAGGGAATGGTTGAAAAGATCGCCTTCCATCCCGGTTATCCGTCTTACTTCATCAAGTTTCATTCCGCAGAAATAGCTCATCTTTTCACAAAGGAAAATATCATGTTTCTCATTACCTGCTTCTTCAGGCGTATGTGTAGTAAATACCAGGCGTTTTTTCACTTCTTCAACACTCCCGTATTTTTTATAGAGGTAAAACGCTGAACTGATAGCATGTGCTTCATTCAAATGATAGAGTTGAGGATTGAAATTTATTTCGTGCATCAGTTTAGCGCCACCTACACCTAATAAAATGAACTGTGCAACTTTAGTGGCAACATTAGCGTCGTATAAACGATGTGTTATCGTCTGTGAAACATAATCATTTTCAGGCAGGTCTGTACTTAATAAAAAAAGCGGGGCGCTCTTAAAAGTTTCAGGGTTTAAATAATAGGCTTTAACCCAAACCGGGTGTTCGTGTATATCTATCTGGAATTTGATACCGGTATCTTCCAGGAAATTATAGATCTTCTCATTCCATTGTACCTGCAGGGTTTGGTCCTGGTTACGGGCCTGGTCATAATAGCCATACTTCCATAAAATACCAATGCCGATTAAATTTTGCCCGAGTTCATATGCACTGCGCATATGAGAGCCGCTAAGAAAACCCAATCCCCCACTGTATATCTTGAGTGGTTGGTGTACAGCAAATTCCATACTGAAATAAGCGATACGTTTACCAAATTGTTCATCAACAGGATACGGGACCTGGAAAGAAGAAAAACTCGTCATGCATTACTGGATTTATTGAGGACGCAATATAAATGTAAAAGTTTATAATCAGCCCTCTGCTGAAAACTTATGTGTCTTTAATACACATTATATTAACATCGTGTATTATTCCCGGTGAGGTAATGTTACAGCGGTTATGGTTGTACGGGAAATCTTAAGTTTTCGAGTATTCGTATGATAGCAGCTACTAATTTCTGCTTGCCCATGGTAATAATTTTTAACAATGAAATAATTGGTTGATACATATCCATTAACAAAGCAGGCAATCTAAACAGTACCTTTTAATACTGGAGAAACAAAAAGTTAACCCGGCACTGGCACAAACAGGCGCTTTCTTATACACATCAATCTTACCTTAAACGGCAGCCCATCATTTATTTGGCTACAATTAATTAAATTTTTAGATTTGTCTAAATTAAATTTTCAGTACTATGAATTTTACCACCAGTGAAGAAAATTACATCAAAAGCATTTACCACCTCCAGCAGGAAACAGGTACGGTAAACACCAACTCCCTGGCAACTGAAATGCAGACCAGGCCGGCTTCTGTGACTGATATGCTTAAGAAACTAAAAACAAAAAAATTGTTGCAGTATGAACGCTATAAAGGTTTTAAACTTAACGAGACCGGTAAGAAAGTAGCCCTGGGTGTGGTGCGCAGGCATCGCTTATGGGAATACTTTTTAGTGGACAAACTGGGTTTTGAATGGGATAAAGTGCATCCCATCGCAGAAGAACTGGAGCACGTGAGCGGTGATGAACTCATAAAAAGGCTGGAACGCTTTTTAGGCAGTCCGAGTTTTGATCCTCATGGTGACCCCATACCCGATAGGAATGGCAAAGTACCTATGATCAAACAACTCAACCTTGCCGCGATGCCGTTAATGCATGTTGTAACAGTAAGTTCTGTAAGTAACCAAAGCCAGCAAATGCTGGAAATGCTGAAACATTACCATATCGGCATTAGTACAAAACTTAGCGTGATTAAAAGATTTGAATTTGATGGTTCATTGGAAATTAAAGTTGTACAAAGAGCCGCCTGCATCATCAGTGAACAGGTAGCAAAAAATGTTTTTGTGCATTATGGTAAATAAACCCCACAGTGATGCTTCTTTAAGTGAAGTGCACGGCAGTATAGACACTACCCAGCAAAAACAAGGGTGGAGAAGGGCATTCTCATTCCTGGGGCCGGCCTACCTTGTGAGCGTTGGTTATATGGATCCGGGCAACTGGGCCACCGACCTTGCCGGTGGCAGCAAATTCGGTTATACCCTTATCTGGGTTTTACTAATGAGCAACCTGATGGCTTTGCTGCTGCAGGGCCTTTCAGCAAGGCTTGGCATTGTAAGGGGCCGCGACCTTGCCCAGGCTAACAGGGAGGCTTACCCTAAATTCATAAACTTTGTCTTATACATCCTGGCAGAGGTTGCCATAGCTGCCTGCGACCTTGCCGAAGTCTTGGGCATGGCCATTGGCATTCAGTTATTGACCGGCCTTCCCCTGGTGTGGGGTGTTTCCATAACGGTACTAGATACCTTCCTACTGCTTTATTTGCAGCGGTTGGGTATGCGAAAAATGGAGGCTTTCATTATAACACTGGTAGCCATTATCGGGATCTCATTTTTTATTGAAATCCTTTTAGCCAAACCCAATCTTGCAGAAGTATCATCCGGTTTCATTCCTACATCACTGAACCATGAGGCATTGTATATTGCTATCGGTATCATTGGTGCTACGGTAATGCCACACAATTTGTACCTGCATTCTGCACTGGTACAGACAAGAAAAATAGACCGTACCGATGCAGGAATAAAACTCGCTATTAAATTCAACCGGATAGATACCACCATCGCTTTAAACCTTGCATTCTTTGTGAATGCAGCAATACTGGTACTGGCTGCATCAGTCTTTTTAAAATCGGGTAACTCCCATGTAACGGAAATTAAAGAAGCACACCGCTTATTACCCGCCTTTTTGGGAAAAGCAGCCCCGGTACTTTTTGCTGTTGCCTTAATTGCAGCGGGGCAAAGCAGTACCATTACAGGCACATTAGCCGGACAGATAGTAATGGAAGGTTATTTAAGGCTTCGTATCAACCCCCTGCTAAGGCGTTTGATCACAAGGCTCATTGCCATTATCCCTGCGCTGGTCGTAATCATTATCTATGGTGAAAACAATGTTGATGCCCTGCTTATATTCAGCCAGGTGATCTTAAGTTTACAATTAGGATTTGCCATCATCCCACTTATTCATTTTGTAAGTGATAAAAAAACCATGGGCATTTTCGCGATTAAGCCCTTTATAAAAATCATGGCCTGGTTGATCGCAGCAGTACTGATCGTTCTTAACTTAAATATGCTGGCCAATGAAGCGTCGGCTATTTTTGAGGCTGGTGCGCTGCTGCCAAAAATACTGACGGGCCTTGCCGGGTTGTTCTTTCTTGGATTATTGGTTTACATTATCATACAACCTTTTTTCACCAAACCGAAAAAAGAAGTTTCAATACAAATGCATCCTACCATCACCCAGATAAAAGATTTTGTGATACCCAGTTTTACAAAAATTGCTGTTGCGCTTGACTTCAGTGAGAATGATGAAAAATTACTGGCCTATTCCATCGGGCAGGGGAAAGAAGATACACATTACCTGCTGGTCCATATTGTAGAAAGTGCATCGGCAAAATTATCAGGCAAAGAAAGTGATGATTATGAGACAAGGAAGGATAAAGAACAAATGAATTCTTATGTATTGCAATTACAACAACGAGGCTTCACCGCAGAGGGATATCTTGGTTACCGTAACCGGGCCAAAGAGATCGTACGCATTGTTAAAGGGGTAAATGCCGATATGCTGGTGATGGGCGCCCATGGCCACACCGGGTTAAAGGATTTTATTTACGGCGAAACAGTCAATACAGTAAGGCATGAATTAAAGATACCTGTATTGATCGTTAATCTGTAATGAGCGCAGCCAGTTGCCCATCTATTTTTTTATTCCAGTTTGCCTGAATATTTTTTAGTTGACCGTTCCTGGTCTGGCCATCGTAATCATTCTGCATCTGTTCTAATTCCGCGTTGCATTCATTATTGATTGACTCTACCAGCTCCGCATAGTTGCTTAAAGTAAATGCAGCAGTTTTTAATTTTTTTATGAACAAACAAGCTTCAATATAAGTGATATCAAAATGGTGTTGCTCATGCAGTAAAGCATAATCTGATTGCATACCTTGTTTCACCCACGACCTTGCCTTATCATAAAAACAATATACCGTGATGGCAACAGTGGTTTTCCCATTCCTGGATTTCATTGCCAATGAATAACCGAAACCCGAAAATGTTATGGCTGCTGCAATACTTCGTGCATTGGGAGGGCCCTGAAAATCTTTCCAGTCTAGTTTCCTGTTGGTGGAATAATATATGGTATCGTGGCTATCCGGTGCCTTATTCGCCTGCCACTGTACGGTGGTGGTTAGCTGTGTATAAGCCGTACTACTTAAAAACGTAAAGAAAGTGATAAGATAATATTTCATAAAATGTGCAGGCTTATAACTCAAATGAACATCAAATATTTTGCCCAAGGCGTGTGTTAACGAGTTTTACAATATCGTTAACAGCAATTAATTCCATGCATTTGAAATGCCCCCGGGGGCATTTGTTGTAACCGATCTTACTGCAGGGCCTGCACCAGAGCTTGTTTATTTCTACCGTATCAAAATACTGTTTTGAATTTTTCCCATAATAAGGATACATACCAAATGCCGGTACCGTATTACCCCAAACCGAGATCACGGGTTTCTGCAGGGCGGCTGCAATATGCATCAATCCTGTATCATGACTGATCACGAGCTTTGACCGCCGTAACAGGTCGGCCGATTCATTCAGGTTAAATTTTCCGCAGGCGTTGTATACCCTGATATTATCAACCGTTGCAACCGCATCACCATCTGCCTGGTCTTCTTTTCCTCCCAATAAAATGATGGGATGATCAATAGCAACACATAACTCTTTCAATTTATGAATGGGTAATTTTTTTGTAGCCAGTGCGGCTCCGATCACTATCGCGATATAACCGTGCAAATGTGATGTGGGGATATCGGCATTTTTTACTGTATCTTTTTCGGGGATAAAATAATCCAGCCCCTGCCCGTCATTCTCAACACCCAGGGAAGACATCGTTTCCATGTTACGGTCAACAATATGTTTTTTGGGAAGTGGGTTTATTTTAAGGTTGGTGTAAATGAATTTTTCAACATTCAGTTTATTAAAGGAAAAGGCTTTTACATTTTTCAAAAACCGTTTCACACGAAGGGTGCGCAGGTTATGGTGCAGATCGATGATATAATCGTATTCTTCCGTACTCAATTCATGTAACATCAACTCAAAGCTATCACCGAGGGTATGGATCTTGTCGAGATAGGGATTATGTTCAAGGATATTCTTAAACTGCTGCTTCGTAAGGAAATGGATTGTTCCATCCGGGAATTTTTTACGCAGGCAGCGGATAACCGGTGTAGTTAGCACAATATCGCCAATAGAGGAAAACCGTATGATGAGGAATTTAGCCATTTGTTGGTGCCACGAATTTCACGAATTAGGGCGAATAAAGATCATTCTTCCACATAATTCAGGTCCTTGCCAAAAGTTTCTTCCGTGAAATATGCAGCAGTAAGACTGATTGTCATTATGATCGCCCCGGTAATCCATCCTGCGGTTAAATAATCATGCGTTATGGTTTGCAGCCATTTAAACAATAAGATCATCAATGGCAGTGAACCCCTTACCATATTAGGTGCGGTTGTGGTGGCAGTAGCTCTCAGATTAGTACCGAATTGCTCTGCTGCCATGGTCACAAACAATGCCCAAAAACCGGTAGCAAAACCCATCGCCGCGCAAATGGCATACATACCACCCGGGCTTCCGTTTTGCTGGTTAAAGTAAAGTATTATGGAAATGATGGTAAAGCCAAAAAATATGAATAATGCTTTTTTCCTGCTCTTCAACCAATGACTTACAAAGCCTACCAACAGATCTGCAATGGAAATAAATACATAGGCATACATGGTGGATTTTTTCGGCAGCACCGTTTCGGTGAAGCCAAAAGCTTTTCCGAAGTCATTGGAAAAAGCGATCAGGATCCCGATAACATACCAGGTGGGCAATCCAATCAAAATAGACAGTGCATATTTTTTGAATCTTTTTTTATTATTGAAGAACATTAAAATATTTCCCCTGCTTACCGTAGTTGACTTTATCGCTTTAAACATATTGCTTTCAAAAACAGATATTCTCAACACTAATAAACAAAAGCCCAATCCCCCACCAATGAAATAACAGGTTCGCCAGTGAAAGTGTTGTGATACAAAATAAGCAACAACAGCACCGGTTAATCCTATTCCCGCAACAAAAGACGTGCTCAAACTTCTTTTTTCCTTGCTCACCAATTCAGCAACCAATGTGATCCCAGCTCCAAGTTCTCCGGCCAAACCAACACCGGCAATAAAACGCACCAATGCATACTGGTTAGGCGTATGTACAAAACCATTGAAGATATTAGCGACCGAATACAAAATAATTGAACCGAATAAAACGCTTAACCTCCCTTTTTTGTCACCCATCATGCCCCAGATAATACCACCGATCAATAAACCGATCATCTGTATGCTGATGATGAATTCCCCTTCGGATTTTACCAAAGCTGTACTTAATCCCATATCAGTAAGGCTATCTACCCTTACAATATTGAACAAGAGGAGATCATAAATATCAACAAAGTAACCAAGTGCAGCTACTACAACTGCAATATTAAAAATGGAGATGGATTGCTTATCCGTTTGCATCAGTTTTAGGTTTCTTCTTTCCAAAAAATAATTTTATTAAAATTGGAGCTGTGGTAACCAATACTATTCCAAATACAATTATTTCCAGGTGCTCTTTCAGGTCGAATCCAAATTGAGACAGTATCCATTTCTGCAAAAAGAACCCGGAAAAAAGCATCGCAATTACCCAGGTGATTGAACCTACGATATTAAAAAAATGAAACTTCTTTTTATCCATCTCTACAATACCCGCTACGATGGGTGCAAATGTGCGTATAAACGGGACAAATCTCGCCGCTACTATCGCGATAGCCCCATGCTTTTCGTAGAACGCATGGGCCTCTTCCAGGTACCTTCTTTTAAAGAACCATCGCTCCTTCCATTGGTACATTGCTGGTCCGAATTTTTTACCGGTCCAATAACCTACAATATTACCCATGATCCCGCAAAACGAAATCAGTGCTGCTAAAACAAAAAGGTCGATGAGGGCAGAATGGTTATTGCTAAAGCCAATCAATTTCAAGAACTGGTAACCGAGCCCCGGGGTAGTTACACCGCCATTGCTATTGATCTCATGTGCATATATCCCCGCAACAAAAAGTAATGAATCGCCCGGTAGAAAGAAACCAACAAATAACCCTGTTTCGGCAAATACCACAAATAAAAGCAGCCACAAACCACCATGCTCAATATACCATTGCGGCTGCAATAATTGTGTCCAGCTAAAATCCAATAAAATAAAATGGTGCATCAGTTGATCGTTAAAATACTTTATGTGTGTTCCAGTTGCCCTTCCCATTTACTCACGGCAGCAGTAGCCAGTGCATTACCCAATACATTCGTCATTGTTCTTCCCATATCACAAAAAACATCAATGGCCAATATTAAACCCACGCCTTCCGGTGGCAAACCAAACATTGCACCGGTAGCTAAAACAACAACCAGCGATGCCCTTGGTACACCGGCAATTCCTTTACTGGTGATTAAAAAAACAAGCAGCATGATTATCTGCTGACCAATATCACCTGTTATGCTTGTGATATTGAATGCCTGGGCAATAAACATGCTCGCAAAAGTCATGTACATCATACTGCCATCCAAATTGAATGAATAGCCCAGCGGCAAAACAAAACTTACGATCTTATTATTGCATCCGAAGCGTTCCATCTCTTCCACCAGTTTTGGATACACGGCTTCGCTGCTGGCTGTACTGAATGCAATAGACATCGGTGTACTGATCCTTCTTAACAGGGTCTTTAACTTGTTCTTTAGAAAAAGGTAACCTACAAAAAGTAATATTGACCAAAGAATAGCAAGCCCCAGGTAAAATTCTCCGATATATTTTCCAAATGTTCCCAATATACCCAACCCGTTCTTTGCAATAGCAGCAGCCATGGCACCAAATACACCCAACGGGGCCAGGTACATTACATAGCCCACCATTTTTAAAACAACATGTGACAAGGCATCAAGCGCATTGATGATTGGTTCGCCCTTTTTTCCGATCGCAGTTAGTGCTATACCAAAGAAAACAGAGAACACCACCAGCTGCAGGATTTCATTGTTGGCCATTGCTTCTATTACGCTTTTTGGCACTACATGCTCAACAAATTTTGAAAGAGAAAAGCCTTTTGATTTTTCCAAAAGATCATTCACAGCAGCCATATCCGTATTATGGATATCGGCACCAACACCAGGTTTAAAAATATTTACCAGTATCAATCCTAACCCAAGCGAAACAAGGGATGCAGTTATAAACCATAACATCGCTTTTCCACCAACCCTGCCCACCGTTTTCATATCCCCCAGTTTTGCTATACCAACAACCAATGTGGCAAAAACAATTGGCGCAATGATCATTTGCACCATGCGTAAGAATATGGTGGTAAGCAGCTTGATGTTTTCGGAAAAAGTTTTTATAGTGCCGGCTTCATATTTTTCATGGACGAAATAACCTGCCACAATACCCAAGACCATTGCAATCATGATATAAAGCGTGAGCCTGCTTTTTTTTGAGGGTTGTTCTGTTATTTCCATGGTTAAGCCATTAGTTACGCAATATAATATTTAATAGCTGTTATTGGTCTGTAGCCCTTAAAAAAGTACCAATGGTTGCGGAAATATGAATTTATTGCTTATTTTTCCATAACATTAATCATTAAAACCAACCAACTGACATGAGTTTATTTGTAAAAAAATCGGTTAGCCAGTTAATGGCCGATGCCGGTGATTCTGAAAAAGGACTTAAGCGTACGCTTGGTTCCGGCTCACTGGTAGCCTTGGGCATTGGTGCCATCATCGGTGCAGGATTATTTGTAAGAACAGCTGCTGCTGCTGCTCAAAATGCCGGTCCATCTGTTACATTAGGATTTATTGTAGCAGCAATAGGCTGTGCCCTGGCAGGTTTATGTTATGCCGAACTTTCTTCTTCTATTCCTATTTCCGGTAGTGCCTATACTTATACATACGCTACCATGGGCGAATTGATGGCCTGGATAATTGGTTGGGACCTTGTATTGGAATATGCAGTAGGTGCCGCAACAGTTGGTATTGCCTGGAGCGAGTATTTGAATAATTTACTGGTAAAAGTATTACATACAAAGCCCATTCCTTACGAATGGTGCCACTCTCCTTTTGAGTCATTGAAGGATGCATCAGGCGCTGTTATTTCGCATGGCATGATGAATATTCCTGCGTTGGGTATCATTGCTTTGCTGAGTTTATTATTAATTAAAGGAACCAAAGAATCTGCTTTTGTAAATGGCATTATTGTGATTACAAAAGTGGCTATTGTAGTATTGATCATTATATTAGGCTGGGGTTTTATCAATAGTAGCAATCATCAACCATATATTCCGGAAGCAACAACTTATCTTGATTCGCAGAATATCAGTCATAGTTATGGCGGTATTATGGGAATCCTTGGTGCGGCCGGAGTTGTGTTCTTTGCCTTTATTGGATTTGATGCTGTAAGTACTGCGGCGCAGGAAACAAAGAATCCAAAAAAATCAATGCCCATTGGCATCCTTGGTTCATTAGCGATTTGCACCGTTTTGTATATCTTATTTGCCCATGTATTAACAGGGCTTGCACCTGTAGAATTTTTTAGAACTACCGGTAAAGAAGCTTCTGTTGCCCAGGCCATCAATACCTACATGCCTGGTTATGCCTGGTTGGGAAAACTGGTTACTGTAGCCATACTCGCCGGCTTCTCTTCCGTGATACTGGTTATGTTACTTGGACAAAGCCGTGTATTTTATTCTATGAGCCGAGATGGTTTATTACCAAAAGTATTTAGTGATGTTCATCCAAAATTTAAAACACCTTATAAAGCTAACCTCATATTTTTAGTGGTGGTTGGCGCATTTGCTGCATTTGTACCGGGTGATATTGTTGGTGATATGACAAGTATCGGAACATTGTTTGCTTTCATGCTGGTGTGTGCTGCTGTTATTATATTAAGAAAAACAGATCCGGATCATCCAAGAGAATTTAAAACTCCACTTGTACCGCTTGTACCTATACTTGGTATCATTGTTTGTGGCGCTATGATCTTTGGATTAGGCTGGACGAACTGGCTAAGGTTGGGTGTGTGGTTGATTGTTGGTTTTGTTATTTACTTTGCTTATAGCAAGAATCATAGCAAACTGCGCAACCCTGGTAAAGAAGATTAATTAAGTTTTAAATTATAAAAAAGTCCCCTCCACAAATCAGGGGACTTTTTTTTACTTCACACTTATCTCATCAATGAAAATATGTGTATTGCCCCCCGCTCCTTCGTGCCAGGCCGGCAACTTACCATATTGAACAGCTTTTAATTTTACATACCTTGCTTTTACGGCCGGGAAACCAGCATCAATATTTTTTATCTGCACATTCAGGTCTTCAATTGGCAGAAAATTTTCTCCGGCGTAAACCTGATGGTAATCTTTTCCATCGATTGAAGTTTCAATAATCACTTTTTTGGGAATAACGATCCATGCCCTGGTATCCTGTAAAAATTCAGTGGATACTTTTGAAACTGTTTCCGTTGCATTAAGATTAATGATCACTTCCACATCTGTCTGATAGCCCTGCCAACTTCCCTTCCGCCAATTGACTGCCCCACGATAACCATCGATGAGTGCATCATCCGCACCGGCAGAATACTGGGGCTCAAAAGGAGTTACGACCTGTATACTCCAGTTATTAGGGGCTTTCATAAAAGAAGCGGTGGTAACATAGCTTCGTTCCCCTTTTGCATTTATGGCCACGGCTTTAACCGTATATGTACTGTCAATTGTAAATGCTGTTGTAAAACGATTCGCTTTTTCAGTTGGTGTAGTGCCATCCAAAGTGTAATAAAAGTTCACATCTTTCTGTGCAGATGAGATGGTAAATGTGGCGCTCTTTTTAAAAGACATTTTACCTCCGTCAATAACAGGGCTCAATACGACCTTGTCATCATTTATGGAGGTTACAGGATAAGCCGTTGCGCCAAATGAGGACGGTTTATTACCCATAATAAAATTGATACTGTAACCTTTTATGATGTCGAAATAAGACAGGTAAGATGGTGCATGGTTTTTTCCATTCATTGAAGCCGACTGAATATAAAAATTCTTATCACTTACATTATTAGCTTTAATAGAAAATGATTTTCCATTTTCCAAATGAATGGTGGCTGAGGGAAACAATGGTGTGCCAATGATATAATCAGTGGTACCGGGTGTAACGGGATAAAAACCCAATGCGCTCAACACATACCAGGCACTCATCTGCCCGCAGTCTTCATTACCCGCAAGCCCGTCTGGTGCATCATGGTACATTTCATTTAATATCTGGTGGATCTTCTCCTGCGTTTTGTATGCAGCACCAGCAAAATTATACAGGTAAGCAATATGATGGCTGGGTTCATTACCATGTGCATATTGGCCGATCAGGCCGGTGATATCGCTTTGGTCGCGCCCCGTGGTCTGCGAATTCTCTGAAAATAATTTATCCAGTTTTTCTTCCAGTTTTTTTTTGCCACCGATCAATTCCATATAACCATTCATATCCTGTGGTACGTAAAAAGAGTATTGCCAGCTGTTCGCTTCTGTAAAATTATTATTCACTTCCCTTGGGTCAAATGGTGAGATCCAGTTACCGTTCTTACGGGGACGCATAAACCCAGTTTGTACATCAAGTAAATTTTTATACGATTGCGCCCTTTTGATATAAGTTTGGTAATCGAGGGTATTACCCAGTCTTTTTGCAAATTGTGCAATGGATGCAGCACCAGGTAAAATGGATGTGGAAGTTTCATATCGTTCATCACGCAGATACCTGGGTCGATACCACCACTGCCAACCGCCATCA